>JADLHG010000054.1 GCA_020848905.1 Deltaproteobacteria bacterium | reverse complement strand
GCTCGACGCGTCGCACGGCTTGCAGCCGCCTCCACCCTCGGTTGCTCAGCAAGATCATTCCCTCGTATGCACGAGGGCGGACATTCTTGCTGACCCGTTAGGCGGACATTATGGCTGACCTACGACACGCCCGCTCTGCGTTCCCGATCGATCGTCGAAGGATCGGGCCCGCCGCGGCGCGCTCAGTCGATCACCAGGTCTCCCTGCACGGTCTGGATCTTGTCGCCGTGAACGATGTCGCCGCCGACGGAGACGACGTCGCCCTGGACCGCCACGCCCCCCTTGCCCCCGCGGGCGGTCACCACGCGCTGGCCGTTCCCGCGGACCGTCACCTTCTGTCCCCCGACGACGTCCTGCTGGACCGTCACCGAGGTGCCGACCTTCTGACCCCGCTGATCGAACGTGGGGCTCTGCGGGCTCGCCACACCCTTGGAGAGCCGCTGCGCCACGGCCGCGTCGATCGCCGCGTGCACCGCCGGCGTGTTCATCCCGGCCAGGCGCGCCTGCGTGTGCATCTCCCGTCGGCGCTGCTTGGCCTCCTTCTTCGTCAGCCGCCGCCCGTTCGGGGGCAGGAGCGCCTGCGCGAGACCCTGCGCGTACCGCTGCTCCTCCTGCGGCGTCACCCGAGACTGCCCGCCCTGCCGACCGCGGCCTCCGCCCTGCTGGCCGCGACCGTCGTTCTGCCCGTCACGCCGACCGCGCCCCCCGTCGCCGGGGTCGTACTGGAGCGACTGAACCGGCGCCTGCGCCACGGCCTGCGACTTGGCCCCGGGGAGCTGCCCAGGCAGTCCCTCGCGCAGCGGGAGCAGGACCTTGCCCTTGGTGGCCTTCGTTACCGCGCCGTCGATGGCCTTCGTTACCGTCGCGAGCACGCGCCCCTCGCCGTCCAGCATGCCGGCCTTGATCGCCTCCCGATACAGCCCCTCGCGAAGCGCCCGGGCCTGAGCCGGCTTCAGCTTGCCGCGTCCCTTCAGCGCGCCCCCGTACTGCTTCATGAGCGCCCGTGCGAGAACCGCGTTCACGCGCCCCATCGCGGCGCGGTCGAGGCGTCCGCCCCCTTCCTGCGCGTAGGCCGCCACGAGCTTCGCCTGCGCCACCGTCTCGTCGAACCCGGCACCCTTGCGGCGGTTCGCCGACTCGAGCGCCCTCCAGGCGCGTCCGTAGGCCACCTTGCGCGTCAGGTTGAAGCGCAACGACGGCTTCTGTCCGTAGCGGGTGTAGGTCGCCGAGACCAGCCGCAGCATGTCTCGCGCGAGCAGATGGTCGCCGCGACCCGAGGCACCCCCCGCCGTCCGCACGCCCTCCTCCGCCAGCTCCTTGCCGTACCCGTCGATCTTGCGGTTCTGCCAGCTCGCGATGGCGCCGCGCACCCCGCCCTTGCGCGGGTTGCGCAGCTGGCCGAGCGCCAGAATCCCCGACGCATACGTCGTGCGATGATCCGTCCCGGCCTTGGACTTGAGCGCCGCCTTCACGCGGTCCCGATGGTACTTGGCGAGGGCCTTGCGGGCCTGACCGACGCGCATCCCCTTCACCACGGCGTTGACGTTGCCGCGGATCCCCCGCCGAAGAACGCCCTTCACCCCCTGCGGCGCGCGCTTGTCGTGGTTTCGCACGAATGCCGTCAGCTTGCCGGCCGCCCCCGCATCCCCCCGACCCAGGGCCTGCACGTGCTGCTGGAAACCTTCCCGGCTATTCAGGGCGACCCGGCCTGCCCCGCCGCTCGGCCCCCCGCTCGGGCGCCCGCCCCGGTTCGCGGTTGCAGATCCGTGCCCCAGCAGCAGGGTGGCGCAGACGATGAGGCTCAGGCAGCGGACGGGGCGGGGCATCGAGTAAGCCGTTTCGGTGTTTCTCCCACACATTGCAACGGCCGCGCCATGCCAGATGGGGTCATTCCACCACTGCACGCACGTAATTTCAGCTTGTTATATGCGTTTTCATCAACCTGGGTGAGAGAGAGGGGGGCGCGGAGCACCAGCGGCCGGCCCGAGCGAGGGGTCGGTAGACTCCAGCGGGGCGGCGTGGTGGCCGGGCACCGGCTGGGCTCTGGGGGGTCGTGGGGCCTGGGCCGGGACGGCCGCGGGGCCGGGACCCGGACGAGCTAGATCGCGTTGCCTCGGGCGAGCCGCTCGAAGGCTCCCGCCTGCAGGGTCTTGCGCCACTCGGAGAAGGCCCGGTGGTCGCGGTCCGGCTTCTCCCCGGGCAGCAGGCGCCGCACGCGGTCGGAGATGAGCACCTTGACCTGCAGCTGGGCCGAGTTACCGCGCCCCACCCGCGTGCAGAGGATGTCCTCGGGGCGGAGGTCGAGCACGATCCCCGCCATGTGCAGGGCGTCCAGACGCCGCTCGAACGCGTGGATCGTGCCGTTCAGCACGTCCGCGGCCAGGAACTCGTCGGGCGAGACGCGCGCTGCGAGCGCCCGTTGGCGGTACTTGCCCGCCTCGGTGCGGTCCACGCGAGGCACGAGGTCCGCGGCCACCTCGCGGATGCGTTCCACGAGCTGAGCCTGGTCCCCCGTCAGCTTGAGCGTGCGCTGTCGCCACCCGAACACGGTGTCGGTCTCGGGGTAGGCCGTCTTGGTCCCCGGGTGCCGCAGGCGCGGGTTGCCCCCGAGGTCGAAGCGGCTGCCAAACGTGGGGTACGCGGGGAGCTGAGCCTGACCCGCGGCGCTACCCTGACCGTTGGCGTCAGCGCCGACGAGCTCGGTCCCCGAGGCCGCGCCCGACCCGCTGACCCATCCACCCACCGTCCGCTCGAGGGATTCGAGCACGCGCCGAAAGGCCGCGCCGGGGTTGGCCAGCCCCTTGGGCATCTGGAGCTGGATCTTGGGCAGCACGGGCAGCAGCCGGAGAAAGCGCAGGCCCGGCCCGCCGCGATCGGGGGTGTTCGCAGCGCTGTTCAGCGCGGCCCGGCCCCCGTTGTCCCCGCCTCCCCCCCCAGCCGTCAGCGCCCCCGGGCCCTGATACTGCGCATCCGGGGAGGTCGGCGCCTTGAGCAGGCCCCCCCCCTGGGGCGTAGCCCAGGCCAGCGAAGCGATCAGCAGAAGGGGGATGGCAGAGAGACGACGCATGGTCCGGCGTGGGAAGCGTGCAAGAGGCACACCACTCCGCGACCGGATCCTGCCAATCTCACTTCATTGGAATTACACAGTGATTCTTCTGTGCGGCGCGTCGTTGGCAGTGGCCAGTCGCCCGGGCTGGCCACCGCATTTCGATCCTGCGACCGATTCCTGGCCACCCCGGGCAGGGGCGCGGAGCGGGGCTCCCGTCGCTGCACGCAGCGCCACCACGCCCCGGCCTTCAGACCAGGCGCGCCCCGCGGGCTGGGCTCACCCGCGCCGCAGCTCGGCGAAGAACTCGGTCAGCGCGCGGCTGCAGGCCTCGGCCAGGATCCCCCGGACCACCTCCACCCGGTGATTCAGGCGCGGATCCTCGCAAAGAGCGTACAGGGTGCGCAGGGCCCCGGCCTTGGGATCCGCGCACCCGTAGACGACCTGCGCCACCCGGGCATTGACGAGGGCCCCGGCGCACATCGGACACGGCTCGAGCGTTACATATAGACGGGTGCCTTCGAGCCGCCAGCTCCCGCGCGCCCGGGCGGCCTCTCGCAGGGCCACCACCTCGGCGTGAGCCGTGGGATCCGCATCCAGCGTGCGGCGGTTGTAGCCGCGACCGATGACCTGGTCCCCGTCCACGACCACGGCGCCCACCGGCACCTCGGCCTGCGCCGCGGCCAGCCCCGCCAGCTCGAGCGCGAGCTGCATGTATTTCGCGTGATCCACGGGGCGCATCCCGAGTCGTGCTCATCGCACAAAGGCAGCGCCCGGGCCAGCGCATTCGAGGGCGCTGCCCACAAGACATAGCGGCTAGTCAGGCCTCCGGGTAGGGGGCCCCGAGCCGCTGCGCGTCGTGGGCACTTCCCGAGGCTGCGGAAAAAATCGTCGCGATCTTCGGCGGGCGCACCGAGGGCGAGCGTGGCATGTCCCCTGCAATTCACTCCCTTCGTCAAATGGACGCCGCTCACAACAACAACCTGCACGAAAAAAAGACCATCGCGTGTCTGTGCAGTGTGAGCGGGGGGCCAGCGACATGCGGGGTGCGCATCAAGCCCCACCTTTGCTGTGACTCGACCCAGCGCACCGGAGGTCGGGTTCCCTTCACCACGTCCCCCTAGCTGCTCGCCAAAACGTCTACCCACTACCGGGGCCCCTTCACGGGGCCCCGCGCCGTTTTTGGGGTAGAGTAGCCGTATGGCCCTATCGGACAGGTTCGAGGAGGCGATGGTGTTCGCGGCGCGCCTGCACGCCGATCAGACGCGCAAGGGGAGCGAGGTGCCCTATCTCTCGCACCTGATGGGCGTGACGGCGATTGCGCTCGAGCACGGCGCGAACGAAGACGAGGCCATCGGCGCGCTGCTCCACGACGCCGTCGAGGACCGCGGCGGCCAGGCCACGCTGCAGGAGATCCGCCGCCGTTTCGGCAATCACGTGGCCGACATCGTGGAAGGCTGCTCCGATTCCGACGTGGTACCGAAGCCCCCCTGGCGGCAGCGCAAGGAGAGCTACCTGGCGCACCTGCCGCACGCCTCTCCGTCGGTCCGGCTCGTCTCGGCCTCGGACAAGCTGCACAACGCGCGCACGATTCTTTCGGACTTCCACCGCATCGGCGACGCCGTGTGGGACCGCTTCAAGGGGGGCAAGCAGGGCACGCTCTGGTACTACCGATCGCTCGTGGACATCTTCTCCAGCACCGGCCCGCACGCGCTCGCCGACGAGCTCGCCCGCGTCGTGCGCGAGCTCGAGAACCTGGCCGGCGCCTCTTGACCGAGGGAGCCTCCGCTCCGCCGCTCCATCCGTCCCTCCGCCGAGCGGTCTGCCTCCTCGGGGTCTTCGCCGTGGCGAAGGGCGCGCTCGTCGTGCTGCGCGCGCTCGACGGTGGGGGGAGCAGCCTCGCCTCGGGCTGGACACTCCCCGCGCTGCTCAACCAGGACCTGTGGACCGCGCTCCTCGTCGGGCTGGTGGACGCCACGCTGCGCCTCGGCGCGCGCCGCTCGCCGAACATGGTCCTCGCCGTGGACCGCTTGGCGTGGCTCTTCTACGGCGGCGCCGCGCTCTACGTGGCCGTGAACGTGGCCGTGGCGCGGCAGCTCTCCACGCCGCTCACCTACCTCCTCGCGGGTGCCGCCGGCACCACCCTCGCCGACTCCCTGCGCGCGTACGTGACCGCCTCGAACCTCGCGGCCGTCGCGCTCGTCGTGGGCGCCGCGGCCCTGCTCCCGCGCCTGGTGAAGCGCCGACCCCGCTCCGCCCGGCTCGCCTTCGCCGCCGCCGTGGCCTTTCTCGCCCTCGGTGCGCTCGGCCCGCTGGCCATCCGCCGCGTCGAGACGCTCGGCCTGCACCGCAACGCTCTCGCCGCGATGCTCGGCAGCACCCTGGCCCAGCTAACCCGCCTCGACTCCATCGGGCGCGTCGCGGCCCAGCAGGCCCTCTCCGGCGAGGGGCGCGCCGTCGACCTGCGCCACCTGGTGGGCGCCGTCAAGCGGCGCCACGTGATCTGGGTCGTGCTCGAGTCGCACGGCGCGTCGTACCTGCGCCTCTATGGCGCTAAGGAAGACCCCACGCCGAATCTCTCCCGGCTGGGGCAGCAGGCGCTGGTGCTGGACGGCCTCCACGCGGTCTATCCCGAGAGCATCAAGGGCCTATTTAGCACGCTATGTGCCGCCTATCCCGCTCCGCATACGAGCGCCGACCAATATGCCGCTAAGCGGCTGCACTGCGACGCCTTCCCGCTCGAGCTCCAGCGCGCCGGCTACCGGACCGCGCTCTTTCACGCCGGTCGCTTCGCGTACCTCGGCATGGAGCACGTCGTGCAGGGCCGAGGCTTCGCCACCCTTGCCGATGCGGCCCAGATCCCGAGTCGCTTCTCCTCCAGCTTCGGCGTGGACGAGGCGTCGGTCGTAGAGCGCATGCTCGCCTTCGTGGACCGCTTGCGGCCCGGCGAGCGCTTCTTCCTCATGTACCTGCCGATCGCCGGGCATCACCCGTACGAGGCGCCGGGCGGCGGACCCGCCCCCTTCGGCACGGCCACGGACCGCGCGCGTTACCTGAACGACCTTCACCGGGGCGACCTCGCGCTCGGCACCTTCGTCGAGGGTCTTCGGCGGCGCGGGCTCCTCGAACAGACGCTCTGGGTGATCCACGGCGACCACGGCGAGGCCTTCCTCCAGCACCCCGGCAACGTGGCGCACACGCTGGCCATCTATCAGGAGAACGTGCACGTCCCGGGCCTGATCGCCGCACCGGGGCTCTTCACGCGACCCGTGCGTCTCCCCCAGATCGGTAGCACCGCCGACCTCGCCCCCACGCTGCTCGAGCTGCTCGGACGCCCGGTCCCGGCGAGCTACCAGGGGCGCTCGCTCCTCCAGCCGCGTGCCGGTCTGGCGCCGCTTTTCACCGACCACGGCGTGCTGCAGCTTGGCCTGCGCCACGGCCCCTGGAAGGCGATCTTCGAACCCGAGTCGCGACGCACGCGGCTCTACCACCTCCCGACCGACCCGCTCGAGGAGCGCAGCCGCACCGCCGAGGAGGCCGAGCGCGAGACGCGCTACCGGGACTATCTCGTCGGGTGGGCCGGCGCGCAGCGCGACTGGGTGCTGCGCGGTGGGAAGCGCTAGCGCGCTACGCTCCCGCGCATAGCGCGATAACAGCGCCTCGTTCGCGGTGGGAGGTCACGCGGCCAGCCGGGACTCCGCGACCCGCGCTGCCACTCCGCGAACCAGGTTCACGCGCTTGAGCAGCCACGGCGAGACGGTCCGGCCCGGCTTCCCTCGCCGCCGCCAGAGCCAGTCGTGGATCAGCCGCGGGGTCCGGGTAGGCTCGTCGTACAGTGCCCGGCGATCTCCCCGGTACCCGAGGGGGATCACCACGAGCTCGAAGCCCAGGTGCACGCCGGGGTCGAACGACGCGCAGACGAACTCGCATCGACGCAGCAATCCACCGCGGGCCGCGAGCGACCGTCGCGCCTGCTCGAGGTGCTCGGCCTCGGCATCCACGAGCACGAAGCGCGCCGAGGGGAGCAGGTCGCCGAGGGCGAGGAGCGTGCGCGGAAAGAGACCACCCCCCACCACGCAGACGCGCACCTGGCTCTCGCGGGAGAGGCCGAGCAGCGGCAGCAGCGGCGCAAAGGCGCGGCGATGCGTCCGGACCATGAAGCGCAGGAGCCGCGGACGCCCGAGCGACCAGCGCTCGAGGCGCACGAGGAGGCCCGCCTGCGTGCGATTGGCCCAGGCTGCGAGGGGCTCGAGCCAGCGCAGGATCGGGGGCACGCCGCTCCGGCGAGACGTCCCCGGGTGCGGCGCGATACCGGGCAGTGCGCGCCAGTGAGCCTGCGGGCGCGCGTGGTGCTCGGCGTGATACCCATCGTTCAGCCAGAGCAGGTTGTAGAGCCGGCCGTAGTAGCTCACTCCGCCCCGCGCGCGGTCGGGGAGCGAGAGGTGCTCGAAGTAGCCCTGCGCCTGGGAGAGCGCCAGCCCGAGCGCATATCCCGGTAAATAACCGCATAGGAAGACCCGTGGGGCGAGCCACCCCAGCGCGCCAAAGAGCAGCAGCAGCGACGCGAGCTCCAGGCGGGCCTCGCGAGACCCGAGAGCGTGCCGAGGCCACCCCGCGCCTCGTGCGACGGGCGGCTCGCCCGCGTGGTGCCAGAGGTGCCGACGCCGCCAGAGGCTCTGCGGGATCCCGAGGAGCAGCGTGAGGTAGAGGCTGAAGCCGCGGTTGAGTCCCGGCGCGCGAAAGAACGGACGGTGGAGGTGCTGGTGCGAGACCGTGTTCGAGCCCCACCAGAGGCCGCACCCCACGACGAGCACCACGGGGAGGAGCGGCCCCTGCGCCTCTGCGCCGAGGAGCAGGCTCGCCGTGAGCAGCGCCCCCTGCCCGAGCGCCAGGCCCGCCGGCAGGACATCCCACGCCGAGTGCGCGAAGAGATCCCCGCCACGGACCCCGGGACGGAACCCGCGCGGCGTCAGGCGAGCCGACTCGGAGGGCACGATGCCCGCTCCCTCACCGCCTGACGACGGCCCGTCGCCGACGCCGGCGGCGCGTCAGCGCAACCAGGATCGCCCCGGCCAGAAACGCCGCGCCGTTCACGGCTACCACCGGCAACCCGGACATCTCGCAACCTCCGCTCCCCGCCGTGGGCCCCCCCGGCCCAGGGGAGACGCCCGCCTCCCGTCCCATCGCCGCCGCGTCTCCCCTGGCCGGGCTGCCCTGGTCCGTCGCCGCCCCGCCGTCCCCTTTCACCGCCGCTCCGTCGGACCGCACCGCCCCATCCCGCGCCGCGCCACCATCCATCCGAGGGAGCCCACCATCTCCTCCCGCCATCGCCTTCAGCTTCGGACACTCACCGAGAGCAAACGGGGTCACGAGGAGCCCCATGTTGATCGGATACGGATCGGGCGCCGAGGGAGGCGTCCCCGTCGCGCGCACCGTCGGCAGCACGCTCGAGGACACGTCCCCGAACATCGCGCAGTCGCCCTTCGCGACGGCTTGCTCGAGGTCCTTCCACTCCTGGCGGCAGAGCGCCTCTTTGCCCGTGGGGCAGGAGAGGTACAGGTAGCCCGCCTGCCCCGCGCTCCATTGATAGGGCGCCACGGCCGGCGTCTTCACCAGGGCGAAGCGGCCCGTCACGATCACCCGGGTAGCCGTGGCGCGCGATGGCTCGTAGCTCACGGCCGTGGCAAGGGCGATCACAGCCGTGGGGCTGCTGGCCCGAGCCCCGGCCGGGACTGCGAGCAGCAGCAGGCCGATCGCAGTGGAAAAGCTTCGTCGAGACGCCACAGCGGCTAAGCTAGTCAGCATGTACCCACCCTCCTCCGCCTCTCGAGGCCCGGCTCGGCAGGCCATCTCGCGAGAATTGCTAGCTATCGCGCATCATGCTAGCGTTCTTGATGTAGATCAAGAACAAACCGAGGACGGTCGGTATTCCGCAACGCAACGCAGCATCAACGAGGGTCACGATGACTGAGGTGGTGGTCTGGAGCGGATGGATCGGAGGGATCGGCATCGGGCTCTACGGACTCGCGCAGCTCTGGCTCTCGGGGCAGCCGCTCGGCGTGTCGACGGGGTTCGGCAACGTGTGCGCCCTCGCGTCGAGGCGGAGCTTCTTCCGCACGGGCCCCTACGCCGACCCGTTCAACTGGCGCCTCTGGTTCTTGCTCGGCATTCCGCTCGGAGGTCTGCTCGCGGCGCTGAGCTCACCGGGGCCCCTGGTGGCCAGCTTCTCCCTCGGCCGCCTCTACGACCAGGTGCTGCCGTCGGCGGTGTGGGCCAAGGGCGCGGTGCTCTTCGCGGGTGGCGCGCTGATGGGTCTCGGCGCGCGGATGGCCGACGGGTGCACGAGCGGGCACGCCATCGCGGGAGTGTCGCTGCTCAACCCACCGAGCCTCCTCGCCGCGGCCGGCTTCTTCGTCGGAGGAACGGCGGCCGTGCAAGCGCTCTTTCGTCTGACCGGACACGGAGGGTAGCCCCATGCAGAAGCTCGTCTTCCTGCCGCTCGGCGTCGTCTTCGGCTTCCTGCTCAGTCGGGCGGGCGCCACGACCTACGACTTCTACCCGCAGCTCTTTCTCTTCAGCCATCTGCAGCTCCTCTGGGTCATCGCCGTGGCGGGGGCGGTGGGCCTCGTCGGCGTGCAGCTCTTGAAGCGCCTCGGGGCGCGCTCTCTCCTCGGCGGGGAGGCGCTCCCTCCCAAGGGCAAGGCCTACCGGAGGACGCTCGTTCCGGGGGCGATCCTCTTCGGCGCGGGGTGGGGCGTGGCCGGCGCGTGCCCGGGGACCGCGCTCGCGATGCTCGGCGAGGGGAAGCTCGGCTCGCTCTTCACGCTGGCGGGGCTGCTCGCCGGGACCTACGTCTTCGGGCTCACGCAGGGGGCAACGCGCTCATGAGGTAGTTGGCCCTTGCGGTGCGAGGCTTTCTCCCTATCATGCTCTGTCGGTCCCGCTCGCCAGGAGACGAAGCGGCTCGCCCGCGATCCCATGACCTCACGACACTGCGCGCTCATACCGCTCGCTTGCGGCCTGGCCTTGGCGACCCTGCTGGCCTCGCCGCGCGTCGAGGCCGACGGCCCCCCGGTGGACGCGCCGGGACTTCTCTCCTCCGACTACCTCCACGCGCCGAACGGGCTCTACCCCATCTGGGAAGACAACGGCCTGTTGCTCGGCCACCGTCACTTCGTGCTCAGCTATCGGCAGGCGCAGTTCGGCATCCTCGACGCCATCCAGGTCGGCGTGAAGCCCTCGGAGCTGATCTTCCGCGTCCCCAACGTGCACGCCAAGGTGTCGCTCTATCGTCGCCGCACGCTCAGCCTGACCGCGCAGGTGGCCCTCTTCGTCGTGCTCCCCGGGGCCAGCGAGGCCTTCGTCTCGTCGAGCTACACCTCCTGGCTCCACAACCCGAACTTCACGGTCTTCGCCCTCCCCCTCTCGCTCTCCGCGACCTGGAAGGTGACCAAGTGGCTCGCGGCGCACAACACCCTCACCGTGCTCAACACGATGGGCGACGCACCGGTGCAGGGGGGCGTCACCGTCGGGAACTACCTCTCCCTCGAGTTTTTGGCCTTCAAGTACCACGGCTTCTTCCTGCACGGCGGCGAGGTCGGGTTCTGGGACCACAACTTCGGCGTCTTCGGCGCGTCGTACCGCTTCCACTACCGCTGGTTCGAGGCGCGCATCGGCTACGTGTACCGGGCGAGCGTGGACGGCCTGCAAGGGCAGCCGCTCTTCGACGTCGGGCTGCTCTTTTGACCGCGGAGGCGAAGATGCGCGGCGTCGCGCTCGCGGGCGCCCTGCTGCTCCTCGGGGCCTGCGATTGGGAGCACTACGCCTTCATGAACAGCCTTCCGGTCGACGGCGACCCGAAGAAGAACCCCGTGGTCCACGTCTACCTGGCCGTGGATGGCCTGGCCTTCAAGACCGTCACCGAGTCGATGGCCGCGGGGCAGATCCCCTCGCAGGGCTGGCAGGCGGTGCAGTTCGTCTCCACCTTCCCCAGCACCTCCGACATCGCCTGGAGCCGCATCCTGCGCACCGAGCGCATGAACGGCTACGAGCTGCACTACTTCAACCCGGAGAAGGACGCGCTGCAGAACGTGGGCTACACGGGTCTCATCTCGCACGGCATCCCCCCGCTCCGCGGCACCCCCTGGGAGGGGCCACCTTACCTGAAGGTCTTCGACTACCACGCAGATGGGTACTTCGACGCCGTGTGGAGCTACGGCTCGCTCGAGCTCAGTCTGATGGAGTCGCTCGACAACCTCTTCTACGTGCTGGGCGGGCGCGTGCGACACAACCCCGTCTTCGTGGGCTACGTCCTCGACATCGACGTGATGGGCCACATGCGGCCGGCTGCGCACGTGAAGGTCGCCTTCCTCGAGCTCTGGCGTCGTATCGAGAAGTTTCGCCGCGACCACCCCGCGCAGCGGTTCGTCTTCACGCTCGTGTCGGATCACGGAATGGACTTCGTGCCCGCCGCGCCGGGGGACTTCATCGACATCCGGCACGTCATGGAGCAAGCGCAGGTGCGCGTGGTGGACTCCTTCGCGGAGGGGCGACGGGAGGCGGGCCCGTACGCGGTCCCCATCCTGCACACCCCCGTCAGCTACGTCTCACTGCACACGGAGCTGGCGCTCGCCGACGACGTCGCGGAGCGGCTCTCGCAGAGCCCCTACGCCGAGGCGGTCGTGTCGCGCTCGCGCCCCGATCGGGAGTTCGATCCGGCAGGAGAGCTGCAGTGGTTCAGCGTGTGGGTGGCGGGGAAGCGCCCGCTGCACGGCGCGCACCACGCGGGGACCAACGCCTACTACCTGCCCGAGGGGCACGACCTCGCAGCGCTGGGGATCAAGAACGTGACCGGCCGGGAGCATGTCGCGGACGGCAGGAAATACCTCGAGGTCACGGACGAGGCGCTCTACTCCGCGGGCGCCCGGAGCCCGTTCCCTGACGTCATCTACCGGGCACGCACGGCGCTCCTGCCGGTGGGCATCAAGTACCCCGCGGACGTCGTCTTCGCCTTCAAGCGCCCGTACGCCTCGCGCGGGTTTCGCACGATCACTGGGGTGGACGAGTCGGCCCGGCACGGCTTCCACGGCAACCTGGACGCCGGGGCCTCGATGGGGGTCGTCCTGACCGAGGAGACGAAGCCGTTGCCCGCGGTACTCCGGGCCGACGACCTGCTCCGCTTCTTTCCCAAGCTGCGGCAGCAGGTGGAGCGCCGGACAGGGCGACGCGAGATTCACGAACGGCGCACGACGCTCGACTACGCGCGGATCAAGCTGGACTGACGCAAGGCGGATCCGAGTGAGGTCTTGTTTTTTGGGGCCGGGTCGGCTAGATGTCGGGGGGTTTGGCTCGCGCGATAGAGGTTTTCGGGCCGCGCGCACGGGCCCCCGGACTTGAATGGAGAGATGACCGAGAGGCCGAAGGTGCTCGCCTGCTAAGCGAGTGTGGGGCCTTTAAATCCCCACCGAGGGTTCGAATCCCTCTCTCTCCGCCTCATCCCACCCGAGCGAATGCCGACCGAGCTCATTCGGTGGACGGCGCTGCGCTCACCAGCTCGACGTTCGTCCGCAGGATCCGCTTCAACGGGTAGAAGCAGGCCGCCTTCAGCAGCACCTCGTCGAAGCTGCAGCCGACGTACGGCAACGGCGGCACGCGGTGGAAGCGCGCCGTGAAGCGATAGCAGGCAGCGGGCAGCGGGGGGCTCCCCTCCGGTTCGAGCCGCAGCGCGGTGCGCAGGGCCCGCTCGGCGATGCGGTCGAAGGGACGCCGCCCGGAGCGCGAGGCCAGGGTCAGCCGGACCTCCCGCCCGTCGGTCTCGATGCAGTAGGTAGCCCGGAGCTCGTCGGCGCGCTCGGCCGCGGCCTCCGCCGCCGCCGCGTAGGCCTCGAGCCGCTGCGGCGCCTCGACCGCACCCCTGGCCTCGCGGTGCGACCTGGACTGCGCGCCCAGCGCCTTCTGCCAGCCGTCCCAGATGCCGTAGACGAAGGAGGCGAGCCCACGCTTGATCGACCCGAGGTGCGCGCGATCTCCCCGGACGAGCTCCCAGTCGACGGTGAAGAGCTGGTCCGCGCGACGAGCTACCTCGAAGAGGCGCGGCGACACGCGCCCGGACCGCGCGTGATGCTGCGCCAGATCCGTCGCGAGGAGGCGCCTGACCCGCTCGGCTAGCGCGGCGCGCGTCGCGGCAGACGAGGTGGCCGACCCGGACGCGCTCCGGCCCGACAGAGGATCGGCCTGCGCCGGGTGGGCCCGACGGGGCAGCTCGGCAAGCGCCTCGAGCGACGGAGCGAGCTCGAGCCGCGACCGCATCCGCAACAGGCCGGAAGGAGCCGGGAGGGCGGCGGGCGTACCCTCGGCGGGGGAGGGCGTAACCCCGGCAGGCTCGACCTGGTCGCGCGTGCGTGGCCCCGCACCGCGCGCGCCCGAGGAAACGCGGCTCCGGAGGTCGAGACCCCGCCGCGTGACGGGGCGCCTCGGCGTCGGGAGCCGCTGCGACGTGACGGGGCGCACCTCTCCCGGTACCGTCTGCGCCGGAACGCGCTCGAGCTCCACCACCGAGGAAAGCGACCGGCCGGAAGATCCCACCGCGCTGCGCGCGCTCCAGTCGGTCCAGGCGAGCACCGGCAGCACCAGAGCATGCGCTCCGATCGACACGGCCAGGCAGACGGCACCGCGAGGGATGCACCGCACGCCAGGATCGACCGCCCGGCCGCCCGCCCCGTTGCCCCGGAGCCCGGCCGGCCTCGACGCAACCTGCGTTCGATCGCGAATGCGGGCTTGACGGATACTGAACACTTGTTCATAACGATACGGACAAGCAGTCTCCAAGACCGTTTCGTTGCCGCAACCGAGAGGGCCCGTGATGCTCGAAGACCCCGTCCCCAAGGGAGTGCGAAGGGTGCTGACACTCTTCGACGAGGAGCTGTCGGCCGTCGCCTTCCCCGACGTGAGCCAGGCCAGCCTGCAGCGCGCCGAGGAGGCGCTGCAGCGAGCGACCGGGGAGCAGCGCGAGCTCGAGACGCATCTCGCCGCGGCGACCGAAGCCGTGGCCGCCGCGCAGGCCGCGCTCGAGCAGCACGCCGCGCGCGCCCTGGCCTACGCGCGGGTGTACGCCGAGGGAGACCCGGCCCTGGCCGAGAAGGTGGCCGCCCTGGCGCTGCGCCCCTCCGATAGAGGGCCGCGGAGCGAGGCGAGCCCCCAGCCGGGGACGCGGTCCCGGCGCCGACGTCCCGAGGCCGAGACCGATCAAGGAACGTTGCTCGCGGCCGCGGGGGCCGCACCCGAAGACGCAGCCGGAACGCCGAGGCTGCGCGTGGTAGAGGTGAAGAGCGCTCGCACGTAGGGCCCACCGCGGAATGCGCTGGTTATTTCGCGGCGAACACCTAGAGTCGGGCGGCGATGCGGACAGGCACGCCGAGAAGGGAGGGGAGCGGCGTCGACGGGGGACGGCTCGCGCTGCAGGCCGAGCTCGACGGGCGTAAGAGCGCGACCGAGCGTAACCGGCTCGGGCAGTTCGCCACGCCGCCCGGCCTGGCGCGCGAGGTGGTGCGACTCGGGCTCGCGTGGCTGCCGCCTGGGCCGCGCGTGCGCTTTCTCGACCCGGCCTTCGGCACGGGGGCCTTCTACGAGGCGCTGCGCGCGCAGCTCGAGCCGCCGCGCATCGCCTGGGCCCGCGGGGTGGAGCGCGACGCGCACTACGCCGGGCCCGCGGCACGGCTGTGGCGACGGAGCGCGCTCGAGCTCGTGCAGGGAGACTTCACGCGGCGTACCGCGCCGACGCGAGAGGCCGAGCGCGCGAACCTCCTCGTCTGCAACCCGCCCTACTCGCGCCACCACCACCTGTCCGCAGCGGACAAGACGCGGCTCCGGCGACGGTGCGAGGCGGCCTCGGGGATGCGGCTCGGCGGGCTCGCGGGGCTCTACGGCTACTTCGTGGGGCTGGCCGATCCATGGCTGCGCGACGGCGGAGTCGCCGTGTGGCTTCTGCCCGCGGAGGTCTGCGAGGTGGCCTGGGGGGCGCCGCTCAGGCGGTACCTGGCCGAGCGCGTCACGCTGCTCCGCCTGCATCGCTTCCGCCCGGACGAAGAACAGTTCGGCGATGCGCTGGTGACCTCGGCCGTGCTGGCCTACCGCAAGGAGCCGCCGGGCGCGGGGCATCGGGTGGAGCTCACCGAAGGGGACTCGCTCGCCCGGCCCTCCGCGCGGCTGGACGCGTCGGCGGAGGAGCTCGCGCGCGCGGACAAGTGGCCGCGCCTCGGGCAGGCGCCTCGATCGAGCGTCGCCGACCACACCCCGCGGCTCGCGGAGCTCTTCGAGGTCCGTCGGGGAATCGCCACGGGCGACAACCGCTACTTCATCCTGGAGGCGGAACGCGCGCGCGCGCTGGGCCTGCCCCCGGAAGTGTTGCGCCCGATCCTGCCGGGCCCCCGCTTTCTCGGCGAGCTGGACGAGATCGCCGCGGACGCGACGGGCGCACCCCTCGTCACGCCGCGGCTCGTGCTCCTCGACTGCGCGTGGTCGCTCGAGGAGGTGAGGCGCCGTTCGCGCGCGCTCTACCGCTACCTCGAGGAGGGCAAGGCCCGCGCGGCGTCACGCTACCTCTGCCGGCACCGCCGCCCCTGGTACGCGCAAGAGCAGCGCCTCCCCGCCCCCATCGTGTGCACGTACATGGGCCGCGGCGCGGCCGTGCGACACGGCGAGCGCCGACCGTTCCGCTTCTTGCTCAACCATTCGCTCGCCACGGTGCCGAACGTCTACCTGCTCCTCTACCCCCGACCCGCGCTGGCCGCGGAGCTCGCCCGCCGACCCGGCCTCGGTCGAGAGCTCTGGAGCGCGCTCCGCGCCCTCGACCCACAGGCGCTACAAGGGGAGGGGCGCGTCTACGGCGGCGGCCTGCAGAAGCTCGAGCCGCGCGAGCTCGGACGCGTGCCGGTCCCGTCGCTCGTCGCGCTGCTCGGGCGCGACTTCAGGCCCTACGCGTCGCCCTCCTCGGGCTCAGGGTAGTGGTGGGCGAAACACGGGTAGCAGAGCCCGTGACTCGTCTCCTCGGGCGGGGTCCGCACGAAGGCCGGGACCCAGTGCCAGACGTCGTCGTTTCGCCCGAGCCGGGTGCGCCGGCAGTGGGCGCACTGCACGATGAGTCCGTCCGCGGTGCGGTAGGTTTCGCGCGGACCCGCCGGCTCTCCGTCCCCGGCGTGCGGCGCCTCGACGAGGAGGCTGTTCACCACGAGCAGGCCTTCCTTCCGCGTCACCGGGTACACGTCCATGCGGAAGGTCCGCCGCAGCGTCGGGCTCGGACACTCGTACTCGTGGGAGCGCGGCTGGCCCGAGACGAGCGTCTGCCCGAAGAGCTCGCGGTAGAAGGACACGAGGGGCTCGGCCACCGCGTCCAGCACCGAGCGACCGAGCGGCCAGGCGTCGAGCATCCGGCGTCCCTCGTTCGCCGCGGCGAAGCGTTCGTAGCTGCCGTTGAAGTAGGCCAGGCGCAGATCACCCCACAGCCCGTAGATCGCGCCCTCCTGGCGTTCTAGCGCGTCGGGTGAGAATCCCACGATGAGGGGCAAGAAGTCCGGATCGACGTGCACGGGCGGCCTCCTCGAGAGGTAACGGACGAAACGAGGACCGTACCCTTCATCGACCGGCGTGAACGACCGTGTAGGGCCCGGCACGGAACGAGCCGATCGTCTTGTGAAGGCCGAGGCGCGCGGTCAGCGCCGGCTCCAGACGGTCTGATGCTGCGTGAGGTAGCGGCCCACCGAACGGATCGCCTGATCCGCCGAGCGACAGACCGGGACGCCTCCCGCGCGTAGCGCCGAGACGAGCGGCTCGTAGCGGGGCCCCGCGTCCACCACCGCCACGAGCGGTTTGTCCGAGCCGGCGAGCAGCGCGGGCAGGCGGCGGGCCAGACTCTCCTCGGAGGCGAGCTCTCCGGGCACGCTCTTCAGGGTGGCCGTGAGCGGCACGATCCCGACCACCAGCGCGTCGAGACCGGGGTCGGCGAGGAAGGCGCGCGCCGCCGCCTCGTACGCGGCGTCGGTGGCCATCGGGGTGAGGTCCAGCGGATTCCTGGGCGTCACGAGCCGCGTCAGGCCGTGTAGCTCGAGGGCCGCGCGCAGCGCCTCCATCGTCCCGGCCGCTAGCGTGGGCAAGGTGAGCTGCCACCGCGGTCCGACGAGCGCGTCGGCGATCCCCACCGCCTCGAAGCCGGCGTTCGAGATCGCACCGAGCGCCGTCCCCGCGGGCCGCTTGTCACAGAGGAACGCGCAGAGCTCGAGGAGCTGCTCGAGCTCGCGAAAGGTGTCCGTGACGAGCGCCCCCGCTTCGGTCGCGGCGGCGGTGCAGACGTCGTAGTCGCCGGCCACCGACGCCGTGTGCCCCGCGGCCGCGCTGCGCCCCTCGGCCGTGCGCCCGGCCTTGTAGAAGAGCACCTGCGTGCCCCGCCGCGTGGCGGCGTCGATCTCCCGCACCAGCTCTAGCCCCTCTTCGTCGCCGAAGCCCTCGGCGTAGATCGCCACGACCTTCACGTCGCTGCGCTCCGCGAGAGCCGAGAGCAGGTCGGCCGGCGTCAGGTCGAGCTGGTTGCCGATCGAGATGGCGAAGGCCGGGTCGAGCGTCTCCAGGTTGCTCAGGCGGCTGACGATGAAGGCCCCGCTCTGCGAGACGAGTGCGACGGGACGCGCCCGCGCCTCGAAGCGCTTGTCCATGCGGCTCTCGGGCACGAAGAACGTATCGTAGCGGCCGGGGCGCGAGACGACCCCCAGGCTGTTCGGCCCGAGGAAGAGCGGGCCCCCGTCGGGACGCGCGCGACCTGAGGCCACGATCCGCCGCAGCTCCTCGGCCAGCGCCTCGCTCCCCTTCGTCTCGCCGGCCCCCCCCGGGATGAGAATCGCCGACTGGACCTTGCCGCTCTCCACCACCTCCTTCGCGATCGCCGGGAGCTGCTCGGCTCCCACCGCGACCACCAGGAGATCGACGGGCTCCTCGAGAGCCGTCAGGCTCGGTACGCAGGCCACGCCGTCGAGCTCGGTGACCCCCGGCTTGATCACCGTGAGCCGCTCGCGCGGAAAACCCGCCCGCTGCACGTTGGAGAGGATGATGTGGCCGAAGCTCGCGGCGGAGCTCGAGACGCCTATCACTCCGACGCGCCCGGGCTCGAGGAGCGCGCGGAGCTTCTGCCGCGGCCTGGGCGTTTTGGCGCGCGCCGCGGTCCCGAGGCGTCCCCGCCCGTCGAGCGGTACGAGCCGCGCGTGGCGAAAGGCGAAGGGGTTCACCTCGAGCTCGACGAGCGACGGCCCCTCGTCGCGCGCGGTGGCGAAGTGGCGGGCGAGGAGCAGGAAGGCGCGGAAGCAGCGCACGAGCTCTCCGTCGCCGACCAACCGCTCGTGCCCGCGCACGCGCCCCGCCAGCAGCTCGTAGGCCGCCGTCCGCTGAAAGAGGGTCAGAAACTCCTCGGCCGTGACCTCGCTCGCCAGGGCCTTGGCCACCGCCAGCCCGGGGCGCATCTTCTGCGCCAGGTACTCGGTATCGAGCCCGCCGAGCCCCGCCGCGAGCACGGGGCCGAACTCGCGCGTGGCCCGCAGTCCGACGAAGAGCTCGCTCCCGAGACCCGCGGCAGCCTGGGGCACGCGCTCGACGATCAGCACCCCCCTCACGTCCGCCTCGGCGTGACGCGCGAAGAGTCGGTCGAGCGCGGCGCGTACGACGTCGCCGTCCTTGCGCACGAAGACGACTCCGCCGGCGTCGCTCTTGTGCACCACCTCCGGAGAGACGACCTTCAGCACCACCTGGTCGCCCGGGAGCTGCGCCAGCGCCTCGTCGGTGGGGAGCTCGTGGTGGCTGACGAAGAGGTGCTCGGGCGGCGCGATGGCCCCCACGAGCTGCACGATGGTGTAGACCTCGTGCTCGAAGAGCTGCGTGCGGCCCTCCGCCAGCGCGGCCTTGAGCGACAGGGCCACCGCGTGCTCCTCGGCCCCCGAGAGCCGCTCCTCGAAGGGCTCGACGGGGAAGACCGGTTCGTCGGGGCGCTCGGCCGCGGCGAGGTGCTCGGGGGAGAGGGTCTCGATGAAGTGGCGCACCGCGGCCGAGCTCGCGCCGCGGGCCACGCCGTCGAGGTAGGTGCGCGCCGCGTGGCGGCCGAAGCGAAAGGCCCGCCGGTTGGCCTCAGCCAGCGCGCCCCCCTTTTCGGCGAAGAGCCCGGCCACCGCCGCCTCGAGCTCGTCCGCGGCGAGCTCGACGAAGAGCGAGGCCGCGCCAAGGAGCACGACGTTGGCCGCGCGCCCCGAGCCGGCCGCCCGCGCGAGGCGCTCGGCGTCGATGAGCACGTGGCGCGGATGCGCCGCGAGTCGCGCGAGCAGCCCCTCGACGGCCGGATAGCCCGTGAGGTTGACGAAGGCGTTGACGCTCGAGACGAGCGACGCCCCGTCGGCGAGCAGGTGCACGTAGCGCAGCGCCTCGAGCGGCTCGACGGAGATGAGGAGGTCGGCGCGCCCCGCGGGGATGAGGTCGCTGTGCAGCACGTGGTCGGCGATGCGGAGGTGCGCCTGCACCACGCCGCCGCGCTGGCTCATGCCGTGCAGCTCGGCCTGGCGCACCTCGAGCCCGCGCCGGAGCGCTGCCCCCGAGATGGCCTGCGCGATCGAGAGAATGCCCTGCCCCCCCACGCCCGCGAGAAGGATGTTGTGCTCCACGGCGTCGTCTCTCTCAGTGGGTCTTCAGGTGGATGCAGGCGCGCTCGGCCACCACCACGCTCAGCCCGCGGTGGGCGATGGCCTGCTTGAGCAGCGCCACGTTCTCCGCGTGGTGCTTCGGGTGCGGCTCGATCACGTGCAAGTGGGCCTCGGGAACGCCGAGCCCGCGCAGGATGGCGAGGAGTCGCTCCCCCGTGGTGTGGCTCGGCTGCACGCCGGTCATGGCCACGGCCGAGTTATCGAGGAGGAGCACCGTGCAATCGGCGTTATCGTGCAGCGCGCTCAGCAGCGCCGTCATGCCGGAGTGCCCGAAGGTGGAATCGCCGATGGTGCAGAGGACGGGGTAGGCCCCGGCCCGCGCCGCGCCGTGGGCCATGGCAATCGAGGCGCCCATGTCCACGCAGGCGTGGACCGCGCGATACGGCGGCATCACGCCGAGGGTGTAGCAGCCGATGTCGCTGAAGAGGAGCGGGTTCGCGAAGGTGGCCACCGCCTCGACGAGGGCCTTGAAGGAGTCGGCGTGCGGACAACCCCGGCAGAGCTGGGGCGGGCGGTTCGCGAGGTCCGAAAGCGCCGTACCCGTCGCGCGCGTCTCGAGGCCGAGCGCTCGCGCCACGAGCTCGGGAGTCAGCTCGCCCGTCGGGGGGAGGTCCCCGGTGAGCTTGCCGCGCACGGCCTTCCCCGGCAGGCCGAGGAGCCCCGTCAGCCGGCGCTCGATGAAGGGGTAGCTCTCCTCGACGACGAGGAGCTCGTCGCAGTGGTCCACGAGCTCGCGGATCCGCGCCACGGGGAGCGGGTAGCGGCCGACCTTGAGCAGCGAGCGATCGGTCGCGCCACCCAGCGCCTCGCGCACGTAGGTCACCGCGTGCCCCGCGGCGATCACCCCGCGCCGCCCCGCCAGGATGAGCTCGTTTTCCGGCGCGCACTCCGACTCGGCCACGAGACGCGCCTGCAGGCGCGTCAGCTCGGCGAAGCGCCGCCGCGCGTTGGCCGGGACGAGGGTCCAGTTGCTCGGGTCGGGGAGCGGTCGCTGCGGCAGCGCCGCGCCTTCGACGGGCGCTCCGTGCGGCGCGACCCCGGCCCGGCTGTGCGCGAGCCGCGTCACGAGACGGAGCATCACCGGCAGCCCGAGCGCCTCCGACGCGGCGAAGGCCTTGAGCGTCAGGTCGTAGGCCTCTTGCTGCGTGGCGGGCTCGAAGATCGGCACCTGGGCGAAATCTCCGTAGACCCGACTGTCCTGCTCGTTCTGCGAGGAGTGCATGCCGGGGTCGTCGGCCACCGCCAGGACCAATCCACTGTTCACACCGCTCAGGGCCGAGTTGAGAAACGGGTCCGCGGCCACGTTCAGCCCGACGTGCTTCATCGAGACCAGCGCGCGGCGTCCCGCGTAGGACATGCCGAGGGCCTCTTCGTAGGCCACCTTCTCGTTCGTGGACCAGACGGTAGCCACGGGCAGCGCGTGCCGGCGCACGACCCGCTCGACGTGTTCGAAGATCTCCGTGGCCGGAGTACCGGGGTAGGCGAAGGCGCCGCCAATCCCCGCGTGCAGCGCGGCCTGGGCCACCGCCTCATCTCCGAGGAGAAGTTCTTTCTGCATGGGTCGCCCCGACGGTCAGCGTGGAGCCGGCGGAGTGACGTCCGCCAGCATGAGGCCGTAGAGCTGGAGCACGTACGGACGGCCTCCGTCGATCCGTGGCGGCTGGGAGCCCGACGAACGAAGTTCCTGCAGCGCCGCCTCCCGCTCCGGGGAACCGCGTCCCCAGATGTTCAGCCCGTAGCCGAAGTCGGCCAGCACGAGCGAGCCGTCGAAGCCGAGCAGCCCCTGCGGGTCTTGCGGCCAGATCCCGTGGCGCTCGCCGAGCTCGAGCAGTCGGGCCCAGTCACTCGCCGTGCGCGCGCTGACCAGACGCCGTCCTCCGCGCACGCAGTAGTCCTTGGTCCCCATCGCGTAGCGGGGCTGGACCATCGCCGGACGGCCGTCGCCGCTCTTCCCGAGTTCCAGCACCTCCACCACGGGGAAGCCGAGCCGCGCGAAGACCTTCTGCAGCCGTAGCTCCTGCTTCCAGTGGTCGAGCGCCCAGGGGTGCATGCGCGCCACGACGAGCGCGAGCTCCGGCCGCCCCACCACGGCGAAGACCTCCTTGCCCGCGCCCACGCCGATCGACTCGCCACGCGGGTAGCGTGTCTCGAGGTTCTCGACCTGGCGAGCCAGCGCCGGGCCGGCCCAGCCGACCAGCACGAACGCGAGCACGATGGCGCGACGGAGCTGCATCCCGCCCTGGCGCATTGCACGGCGAGGGCCAACCCGCGGGTCGGCTAAGATCGCGTTTTATCGCTTGGAAAGGAGTGCTCAGCCAGGCCCTGCTTGGTCCCCCTCGCCAGGCAGGCCCGTCGAGAATCGGAGGGGCGCTACTTGCCCTTCTCGGCGCCGCCCTTGGCCCCCTTGCCCCCCTTCGCGCACTCACACGCGCCGTTCGCGCCCTTGCCCTTGCAGGCGCAGTCGGCCTTCTTGTCCCCCTTGCAGGGGCAGGCGTCGGCGGCCGGCATCGCAGCCAGGCTGAGGGTCAGACCGGCGGCCAGCGAGATGATCATCTTCTTCAGCATCGGAAATCGCTCCAGGTACGGGTTCGGCCCGTAGCATAGCCTGGCAGGGGCGCCCCTGGCCAGGAGAGCGGCCAGGAGGGCAGGGGACGGGGGCCGCCAACGTCTGTCTGCACAGCGCTCAAACAACTATGACATAACGCGTTTTTGCTTCTGTCGCTTGGCACGAGCCGTGCTCTCTCGCCGCCCAGGAGAACACCATGCGGCCTACGCGACACGCACCCAGGTTGTTTCAGGCGTTCCTTCTGGCCCTGCTCGCCTCGGGCGGCAGCGCCCAGGCGGCCCAGCCCAAAGGCCCCGCCGGGACGGAGCTCCGGCGCACGGGCAAGACCGCCGAGCGCCGCATCTATCTCGTGGCCGATCACCTGGCCCAGTTCTCGGGCTACCGGCAGGAGAACGGGCGGCTGGTGGCCAAGAACCCGCTGACTGTCGGGCTCTCGGGTCTCGAGCCCTACTACGCGAAGGGCGTCACTCCCGCGGGCGTCCTGGCCGCCATGTTCGGGCCGGGCGAGGCGCACTATCGGTCCGTCGCCGGCGGCACGCAGGTCCTCTGGGGGGCGAGCCTCGAGCAGGCGCGCCCACTGGGCGTGATCCTCGGCCGCGGCCGGCGCGCGCAGTTCGTGCCGACGACGGAGGCCGTCCAGCTGCGCAACCAGTCGATCGGGGAGGCGCTGATCAAGCAGCTAAATCTCGAGGCCAGCGACTACCGGCGACCCGACCCGGCGCGGTCGTGGGAAACCACCGAGGACGGGCTCTATCGCACGGCCTTCGAGACCGCCACCTACCACTGGAAGACCGGCGAACGCGTCTACAACTCGATTCCGCCCTCCTCCGGCATGCTCGAGTCGGTCGACGCCGGACTGCCCGAGGTCCTGCGGCGCGTGCTGCGCCCGGCGAAGGGTCGAAAGGGGCGCGCGGGGAGCCCCTACGCGCCCTCCGACGCCGAGGTGGCCCTGGCGCTCGAGCGGCCCGAGTTCAACCGCGCGAACGAAAACGAGCGACCGCTGCCCGTCTCCTGGCGGTCACGCAAGGACGCCAAGGGCAACCCGCTCCCCGAGGGACAGTGGGCGCAGCATCGGCTGCTCGTCGATGGTGGCATTGCCAAGTACAGCGTGGCCGTCTTCGGCCCGGGCCTGAAGAACGCGGTGCAGGCCCGCCACGAGCGGAACACCTGGGTGCGCACCCAGAAGCGTGCGCTCAAGCGCAAGACCGTGCCCGAGGCGGCCTGGCAGGTCGCCGACGATTTCTTCCGCCGCACCGAGCTCGTGGACCACCAGGGCCAGCCGGTCCGCGTGGATTCGCTCAAGGGGCTCGATGGGTACTGGGCCAAGTTCAAGACGCCGAGCCACTGGATGTCCTTCGTCTTCGGGCGCGGCGCGCTGCGCCTGAAGAAGATCGACGGCGAGGTCGCGGCGTTCTGGGACAAGCAGCGCGGCGGCAGCCAGCAGGTGGGCTGGATGCGCGAGAAGGGGGGCGTGCGCTACTTCGAGCCGCTCCCGACGGCGCGCAACACCCGAGACCGGGTGATCGGCGAGCTGATCGTGACGGCGGGACGCAAGGACCGGGACGTGCGGGTGGCGGTGCAGTCGGCCGCGCGACGGAACGAGGCGCTGCCCGCGGACGTCGCGGAGCGCGACTACTACTTCTACACCGCCGGCGACCGCTGGAGCCCGAAGTCCGTGTGGAGCGAGATCCGCTACTCGCAGACGATTAGCCGCAGCGGGATCGAGGATCTCATCGCGCCGATCGGCGCCAGCCAGGAGCGGCCGGTGGTCCTGACCTGGGACTCCTCGCGCGCTCCATCCTCCGGGCTGTTCGGCGGGGAGAATTGGATGGACTACGGTCGCGAGGGCAAGACCGTCCGCCACGCGCTCTGGATCACCAACAAGGAGATCATCCACCGCGTGGACGTGCTGAAGCTGCAGCCCTGAGTTAGCCCGCTACTGACAGACCCCCAGCACCGGAGAGCAGGACTGACTGCAGCAGTCGCTATGCTGCTTGCAAATGCTGTTCATGGGCCGACACGAGGGCTGCTTGATCTGGCTCGCCGCGACGTCGGACGGCAGATAGAAGGTTCCGGCCAGAACCTGATTACCGGTAAATATACCGCGATAGACGCCGGCTAGCGTGCCGTCGCAGCTCTTCGGCGCCGAGGCGTGCTTGAGCACCGAAAAGGTGAGCTCGCAGAGCTGCGTCTTGTCGACGGTGGACCAGCCGCTCGCCGTCTTGCGCAGCAGGGCGCACCCCACGGCTCCGTTCGGCGGATAGCTGAGCTGCCCCGCGATCGGGAAGAAATAGAGGCCTATCGTCAGGCTCCCCGTGGCGAGGGGCACGGGGAGCAGCACGAGGCGCAGCGCTCCGCTCGGATCGGTGAGCACGGTCCCGCTCGTGACCTTGGGCGTGGCGCTGAGCACCGAGCCGCTCGACGACGCGACGCCCATGCAGCTCGTGCGGTCCACCCCGGCCGGGTCACCGCCCACCGTCCCCGCCTTGCAGGTCCCCTCGGGCTGGCAGGTCTCGGCGCTCCCGCACCCCGGCGCGCAGGTGCCGCCGCAGCCGTCGGGGCCACAGCGCTTGCCCGTGCAGCTCGGCGTGCAGCTCCCGCCACCCTTCGGCCGGCAGAGCTTGAGCCCCGCTTGCGAGGACGCGGCGCAGTCCTGCGTGGCGGGCTCGGGGCAGGCGTACTTCTGCCCGTTCAGCTCGCACACGTACGCGCAGCGCCAGTCGGTCTCGGCCGCATCGGAGAAGAGGCAGGCCGAGAGCTGACCAAGCCCCGCGGTAGGGCAGCTCTCGCCCGCCTTCTGGCAGCGCCCGAGGCAGAGCCCTCCCGTCCAGTCGGGCAGGCTCGTGCATTGCTCGCTGCCGGAACAGGCGCTCGGCGTCGTGCAGGTCTTGCCCGAGTTGGTGACCGTTGAAAGCGCGCCATCGCCGGCCGCCGCGCGACCGTCCGGTGCGGCGCCGTCGAGGGCCCTCCCGCGAGCGTCCGCACGCCCCCTCCCCCCGTCCCGTGAGGGTCCGGCGTCGGAGGTCCCGAGCGGGTCCTCGCGCCGGACGCGCTGGTCACCGCCGGAGCCTGCGTCGCCCCCACCCGAAGACCCGACGGACGAGTCGTCGCTGCAGCCGGTCAGGAGCAGCGCGCAGAGCAGCGTGGAGCTGGCAATCGATCGCATGATGGTGACCCTCCTTCGCGGCGCGTTGCACGCCGCTCTTCCACGGAGGGCCAGCTCGAAGGCTCGGGTCGCAGCCTATTTTTGCTCGAGCGCTCCTACCGTGACGAAAGTCTGCGGCGCGCTCGCGTTCGCGCGTTCCGCCGAGAGCCACGCGCTGCTGCGGGCGTCGAGGGTGAGACGGAACTCGTCCAGGCTGCCGATGAAGGATGGCCGACCGAACGTGGTGTGCCCGAGGGTCAAGTGCTCGTCGCGAGCGACCGGCACCTGCTTACCCGCCGCGGCGTAGGTGTTCGCGAGCTGTCCGTCCGAATAGGTCCGGACGGTGTTTCCATCGAATACGAGCGCCACGTGCGTCCAGCCGGCCCGCCGCACGGGCACCTGCGCGTACTCGGTCCCGCCCACGAGCTCGAGGTCGACCTGCAGCAGGAACCACCCCGGCGGCGTCGAGCCGAACCGGATCAGCCGGCCCGCCGTCCACGGACCGAGCTGCTCGAACACGCGCGGCTCCATGGCCGGGCTCACGGCACCGTCTGTTGCGTAGTCCGGAAAGAGCCAGAAGGAGAGGCTGAAGCGCGGAGCTCCCGAGACCAGCGCGCTCGCCCCCGCGACGCTCACGCCGTCGGCCAGACTGGTGAAGCGGCGCGCGCTCCCGACGCGCCCCACGACGCTGACGGTCCCGGTGGCCGTCCCGTCGAAGATCTCGGACGCGGCGTTCCGCACCGCCCCTCCCATCGGGTCGGCGAGGTGATAGACGAGCCGATACGCTGACCAGACGGAGCGGCCCGCGGGTGGGGCCGGCGCCGCGGCGCGACCGAAGTAGAGGTAGAAACGCGCACCCGTAGCAGAGGCCAGTCGAGGGAGCTTGACCCAGGCCACGAGCGCCCCGCTCGACGCCGACCAGGACTCGACCTCGTGCTCGTAGACCACCGCGCCATCCACGGAGACGAAGCGCAGATCGTTCGGCCCCGTGACCTGCGCGCGAAGGTCCGGATCTCCGGCGAGCGAGACGAGCACGGGGAAGTCGAGGAGGTCCGCGGTGACCGCGCCGGCGGGCACCGTGAGGAGTTTGCGGTACGGATGTCTCGCGTCCCACCAGGCCGTGCCGCCGTAGGGGCTCCCGTCGGTCCCGGCTCCGTCGCCCGCCGCCCCATCCCCGCGCGCCCCGTCGCGCGCCCCGGCCGTCGCGTCATGCAGTGCCAGGCCATCCCGGCTCCATCCGTCGGTCACGAACCCCGGGCCGTCCTCTGCCACGCCGGCGTCCGCCGCGCCACGCGTCCGGTCGAATCCCAGGCGCGAGCACCCGGCACACGCGACGATCGCCAGGGCCGCCGCCAACGACGCTCCGTAGCTCCCGCGATGCCCGTGGCCACGCCGCACCTTCCCAGCATAGCGCAGTCCCGAGCCTCGGGCGCGAGCCCTTAGCGCGGCGCGCGGCGTCGACGCATCACGACCAGCGCGAGCAGAGCGAGGAGCGCGACCAGGCCGCTCGAGCCGCGCGCGTCGCTGCCGACGGAGCAGCCGCCCGCGAGCTGGTGATCGCCGCGCGACGGCAGGGTCTCCGGCGTCGAGCCCGACGGCGTCGGCGCCTGCACGAGCCCTGAGCTTCCGGTGGCGGTCGAGCCCGCGGGCTCCACGCTCGTCGCCGAGAAGAGGCGCGTCGAGGCCGGCCCCACCGTCTCCTTGTCGTGCATGGCAAAGACGGCCTGCGTGCGGAACTCGTACTTGCCCGCCGGCAGCTTGGCCACCGTGAGCTGACCCACGCGCTCGAAGGCGTCCCCGCGCTGCTTGGTCCCGGCGGCCAGCGCGTCGTAGTCCCAGACCGCCACGCGCTGCGAGACGACGACCTTGCCCGTCGTCTGGTCGGTCACCGTAACCAGCGTGTAGGCGCGGTGCGGGTGGCCGTAGTAGGCGCTCTTGTTCGGGTCGGCGTCGGTGTCGTAGCCCGTCTTGAAGCTGAAGACCACCGGCTCGTCGGCCGGGACCGCGCTCTCGTCGCCCGTCGTCCCGCCGGGAGCCGGCTCGAGGGGCGGCTGCTGCCCGGGCTTCCCCGGCGCGACGCCGTCCGCGCTCGTGTTCGTGTCGGGCTGGGAGCAGGCGCGGGCCTCTCTCTCGAGCCACGGGGTCGCCGAAAGACCGAAGCCCAGGGCGATGGCCAATCCAGCTCGGGCAAGCGAATGCATAAGGCACCTCCTCGTTCGGACCCCGTCAGTGAGCAGGTTGCGTGCCGGGCACGCGCGGCGGTGATCCTTCGAGGGAAAGGCGTGCGGGATCGCGGACCGCCCTGGGGCTTGGGGCCTCGATCGGGGTGGAGCCTCCCAGGACGGGCGCCCGACGTCCCGAGGGGCCGCGTAGGCTGGCGGCGCATCTCACACCCTCCGCGCGTTTTCGGAGCACACCGCAGGGGGAGCACGGCCCCCACCGACGCGCAGCCTACCGAAAGGACTCGAGCTCGCACTCCGCTGCCCTGCGGTTTGGCCCTTGCAACGGCGCACGGCATGCACTCCGTCGTCTCGACGCGTGCCGGGGCCCATCCCGGTGCTCGCGGCTGGTGCGCGCGCGGCTGGTGCGCGCGCCGCGGGAGCCCCTGGGCCGCCGCCACCCTGCTGCTCTGCCTCTCCGTCGGGGTCGCCTCCGCCGAGGTGCCCCGCGAGGAGGTAGCGCAGGTTCTGAAGCGGACCCGCAAGGACCGCTACATGGAGCTCGAGCGGCGGTTCCACCACTACGCGAGCGAGTTCTCGAGCCCGGCGGGGATCCCGGGGCTCCGGCCCTTCGACGGCAGCACGCCGCGGCGCCTCCGCGGCCCGCTCTCGAAGGCCAACAACGCCCTCGTGAAGCAGGGCTCCGCGCTCGGCGCCCATCTCTTCGGGCTCGGTCGCGACGCGGTCTGGGTCGACGCGGGGGCCGGGTACGCTCGCGCGCAGCGCGACTACCGCGAGCTCGGGGGCGAGGCCCGCCTCGTCGCCGTCGGCCTCTCGCTGCCCACGCGGAACCTCTTCAAGGCCCTCTCCCTGCTCGCCTACCAGGCGCTCCCCCACCATCGCTTCCGCTACGTCGGGCAAGGGCCCATCGAGCAGCTCCCCGAGCAGAAGCGGCGCGCGCTCTTCGGCCGGGTGGACGTGATCACCGACGTCTTCGGCGCCTTCGCCTACTCGGATCGACTGGACCGCGTGCTCGCGACCTACGCCTCGATGCTCAAGGTGGGGGGCCGCGCCTACGTGACCTTCGATGCGGACACCCGCCTCGAGGACGCCCGGGGCCGGAAGGTGCCGGTGGCGGAGTGGATCGGCTCCGTGGGCGGGCTACGGGTGACCCAGCTCCACGACCCCTACTCGCTCCTCATCGAGAAGACGCAGGAGGAGGTGCGCGTGCCGCGGCTCGACCTGCTCTACCTGCGCTTCGACTATCCGTCGCGACGCGGCTACCGCATCGTGGACTAGGGGCTCGGCCCGCCCGCGCTCCCGCGGCCTACGCGGGCTGCGCGCACGCCCCTACCAGTCCACGAGCACCCACTCCTTCGCGCGCTCGTCGAAGAGGAACTGCCGCGCGGCGAGCCGAAGCTTGGCCGCGCGTCGGGACGGACTCTCGCCCTCGCGATGCGCATAGACCTCGACGCTCTCCGAGGCCAGCACCGCGCGCTGCAGGGCCTCGCGGCGAGCGAGGAGCTGCCCCACCCGACCGGGGAGCATGCGGAAGCGCCAGCCGAGCTCGGTGAACAGCAAGAAGCGCGAAAGGCCGGTCGCCTCGCGTTTCGTGGGCGGAGCGGCGTCGAACTGCGCGAAGAGTTTCGCGTGGCCCTCGAGGAAGGTGCGGCCGTTGAGGGTGCCGGGGATGCGCTCCTGGATCACGTAGCCCTCTCCCGCCTCGAAGACCCGGGCGTGACGCACGCCTCGGGCCTTCGGCGGCGACGTGAACTGCGCCAGGCGCTCGAGGCCGAAGGCGATGGGATCGGCCAGACGTGTGCGTGCGTCGCCCGCGACGAGGGGCACGCGCAGCACGCGGTCCGGCTGGCCTTCGAGCGCGTAGATCTGCGAGGCGTTCCCCGCGCCGAGGAAGCGACCGAGCACGACCTCGCGGGTGGTCCCCGCGGCGGAACGGAAGCGCAGCCGGTCCCCGCGGCGCATGAGCAGCACCTGCTCGTCGAACCGGGAAAGCCCTCCCTTGTGAAGGCCCGCACCGGAGCTCGCCGGCCGCCGATGGTCGCGCGCCTCGAAGACCCAGAGAGAGCTCGTGCTACCGAGCGCGTTCTTGTAATCGGCGAGCCGCCGGGCGTTCTCGGGGCGCCGCGACTCCTCCGAGCCGAGGGCGTGCGCGGCGAGCGAGGCTACCGTCGGAGCTGCGAGCTCGCGCCGCGCCTCGAGCCGCGGGGCGGCCAGGACCAGGGCCAAGCCCAGGGCGAGGGCCGAGCAGGCGGCGAGCGCCCGCCAGGGGAGGAGCCGACCGGGGCTGAGGGGCATGACACGCTCGGTCGACGACGGTCGATGGGCGAGGAGTGTGCAGCGGCCGTGCCAGGAGGTGGGCCCGGCGTGCCGCACGCAACCCCGCGTCCGGCCGAGGCCCGCGTGGGCGCCGGGCTGCGGAACTGGCGTCCACCGACCCCTCCGGAGGCAGATCTACCCGCCAGCCCGCGCCGCCCGCGACCAGCCTCGAATGGCGTCGATCTCCGGGGCGGGGATGCCCAGCGACTCGAGGAAGTCCTGGTGTCCGAGGGGGGAGAGGCGCTCGAACTCGACGTGCCAGCGCCGCATATCCTCCTCGGAGAGGCCGGTAGAGCGCAGGAGCGCGACCCACGCCGCCTTGTCCAGGGCCCGCGCGCTCCCGAGCCGGCTCGGGTTCTTCAGCAGCGCCACGACGAGCCGCTGCTGCTCGCGAAGCGCGGCGATCTCGCCGTTCAGCTCCTCCAGCCGCCGCTCCAGGAGCTCGACGGTGCGGCCGCTTCCGCCGTCGAGCAGTTGCTGGATTTCGCGCAGCCCGAGCCCCGCCTCCCGATAGCGGCATATCGCCTCCAGCCGCCGCATATCGGCCTCTCCGTAGAGCCGATAACCCGCGGCGGTGCGTCGCGCCGGACGCAGGAGGCCTATGCGGCTATAATGGAGCAGGGTGCTCCGGGAGAGGCCGAAGCGCCGCGCGAGCTGGCTGATGGTCTGCATGCGCCGCCGACGAGCTTACCCCGCCCGGGACCAGGTGCGAATCCGCTCCACCTCCGGCTCCCCGAGCCCGAGCCAGGCGAGAAAACTCCCGTGGGCCTCGGGCCACCTCTTCTCGAAGGCCACGTGCCAGCGGTGCATCGCCTCGTCGTCGAGGCCTACCTCGTGAAACAGCTCCACCCAGGCCTCCTTGCCGAAGTTCGCGCTCGTCATCGTTCGTCTCCTTCCGGTGCCGGTCGCCACCGCGACGGCCACTTCCCTTACCCTGAACTGTGAAGCCATGGACGGGTCAATCCTGCAATCCAACTGCCGGCGGCGCTCTGGTATGATCGCCGCGCTCTTCCGGAGAGTCCGCATGGGATCGAAGCTTTCCCCGTTGCTCCTGCCGATCTGTCTGGTCGCGCTGGCCTTCTCGGAGGCCCGGGCCAACGCCCCGGCACCCTGGGCCGTCTGTGATGGCAAGCGAGAGGGCGACTCGTGCGCCTCGAGCTACTACCCGAACGGCCGATGCGTCAGGCAGCCGGCGGAGCTGTGCTCCAGGCCGAGGAACGCCGTCGGCACCTGCCTCTCCTGCGAAAGCTCGGGCAAACGCGGCGGCTGCACGCTCGGCCGCGGCGCAGGAGACGGCGGCGCAGGAGACGACTGGGCGCCATACGGCACGCTCCTTCCGGCCGCGGCGCTCCTCGCCCTCGCGCTCTGGCTCCGCCGGCGGCGATGACGCTGGCTCGTCGCTCTCGGCCGCTGCTCCCCGTCCTCGTCTGCGGCCTCCTGTGCGCCGCGTGCGCGGGGAACAAGAAGTCGCGCCCCCTCGACGGCGCGATCTCCCCCCTGCGCCACGACGGCCAGCTCCCGGGTCCCACCTCCGACGGCCAGGTCGTCTCCGGCGACCAGCGCGGGCCGACGCCCCCCACGGGCATCGTCTTCGACAGCGCGAGCACGGCCGCGGTGCCGCCGGGGGGGGGCGGGGCGAAGGAGCTCAGCGTCGAGCACACCACCGGAACCGACGGAAATCGCCTCCTGCTCCTCGGTCTCGCGGCCCGGGGAGATGCGACGGTCGTCTCGGTCACCTACGCCGGGACGCCCCTCAAGAAGCTTCGCCACGACGGCGCCGGCGCCGATGCGCGCACGGAGCTCTGGTATCTCGTCGCGCCACCGAGCGGCAAGCAACCCCTGCGCGTCGAGGTCGATCGCGTGCAGCACTTCGTCATCGGCGTGACGAGCTGGGCCGGCGTGGACCCCGCCACCCCTTTCGTGGGCACGGGCGCGGGCGCCACCGGGGACGCGAAGGACCTCGAGCTGCCGCTCCCGTCGGAGACCGGCCAGCTCGCGGTGGACGTCGTGACGGCGCAGTTCAAGGACGCCGAGCTCGCCCCGGGCGCTGGCCAGTCCCGCCGCTGGTCGGTCAAGTCGGAGCACAACGAAGGCGCCTCGAGCAGCGCGCCGGGAGCTGCCGACCTGAAGCTCCGCTGGAGCCAGACCGGAACCCCGCAGCCCTGGGCTCTCTCGGCGGTCGCCCTGCGGCCGTCTCGATAGCGCGCCGCCGCGGCCCTCCCTCGCCCGCTTTTTCCGGCCCGTTGCACCGCCGACCGATCCAGCCTAAGTTTCCAGCATGAAACTCCACGGCATGATCGACATTCGCGTTCACGGCGAGCAGGTGCTTCGCGACCCCGGCTTCTGGGACAAGGTGAAGAAGGCCTTCGGCGGCTCGCCCGACCTGCGCACGGATCGGGTCCGCACCTCGCTCGAGGCGGCCACGCTGGTCGAGGGCTCGCGGCAGGCGCTCACCCGCCTCGGCGCGACCAACGCCATCTCGCTGGTCATCGACAAGCAGGTGCTCTTCGAGGACAAGGAGGGCCACCCGGACGACCTCGCGGACCTGATGGCCGCCTTCCGCGACAACGCGCCCGTCTTCGGCACGAACTTCGACCTCCTCCGCCTGGTGGTGGAGCACGAGGAAGCGGGCCTGCACACGGTCATCGAAGTGATGGCGCGCAGCGAGCACGCCGCCAACGAGACCGCGGCCCGCGTGGTGATCGGCGGCCGCATCAAGGACTTCGAGCCCCGCCCCGGCGAGACGGCCGAGGCCTACCGCGCGCGGGTCGAACCGCTCACGAAGACCCCGGCCATCTTCGAGGCCCACCGCGCGCAGTTCGAGGCCTTCGTGAGCCGCGTGGCCGACGCCCTGCGGGGCACCCTGGCGGATGCCGAGATCAGCGTCCGCGAGGCCGAGGCGAAGGTCGAGCAGCCGAGCCAGGGCCAGCGGCCCCCGGCCGTGGCGCCCACCGACCACCGCTACGACCCCTACGACAGCTACTACCCGAGCCCCTTCTCCGGGCTGCTCTCGATGATGATGTTCAGCTCCATGCTCTCCTGGGCCTTCATGCCGCACTACACGGTCGTGAACTACGCCGGCTTCCCGCTCGGCGCGACGGACACGATGAGCGTCGACTCGCTGCAGGCGGCCGCGAGCGGCCAGGAGCTGAGCTCGGCCTACGACGGCGACCTGGGCGGCGACCTGAGCGGCGAGATGGGCGGCCTCGACGGCGGGGACTTCGAACGCTCGGCGGGGGACTTCTTCGGCGGAGACGGCGGCGGGGGCTTCGACTTCGGGGACTGGTAGAGCTTACCGAGGATCGTATCGCGCTAGGACGCGCCTCCGCGATAGCGTGCTATCGCGCCGCGTCCGCGGCCCCGCCCCCCGGCGGAGGTCCGAGCAGCTGATCGGCCGTCATCGCGTTGAATTGCTCGATGCTGTTCACCGCGATGCCGAGCGGGCCGACCCACTCGTTCCCGGCGTGGATCACCTTGGGCAGCAGATTCGCCGGCGAGGCCGAGCGACTCACGCCCAGACGGTGCCAGAGGCTCTGGTTGGGCCCGACCTCGGCCTGCACGAGCCACCACATGCACCCGGCCCGCTGCTGCTGGTTCGGATGCCGCGCGACGTACGTGTTCCAGCTCGCACCGTCGGCGGCCCAGAAGTTCAGGAGGTGCTGGAGCTCCTGCTGCGGCAGCCCGAAGACCTGATACTGACCGGTACCGTTCGGCGCCATGTTGGGATTGGCGGCACGCGTCCGCCCAGCCGCATAGCCGTTCCCGCCCGCGCCGTAGCCGTAATGCGCGTAGTCCCCGGGCGCGATATTGACCGTGACGTGGATCTTGTCCTGTGCGGCGCGATAGATCATCGCGCCGTTCGTCACGTTGAAGGCCTGCTCGAAGGCCTGGTAGGTGTTCGCCAGCACGGGTACCACGATCCGGCACAGGCCGGGGCGCGCGGCGAGCGGCACCTCCTTCATGGGCAGCCCGAACTGCTGGCAGTAGGCCTGCGCCTTCGCGCGCCACTGCTGCTGGAGGTTCTGCGCGGAAGCGACCCTCGCGCCGCCCACGAGCGTCACAGCGCCGAGCAGACCGAGGAACCAGGCAGCGCGAAGGGCTCTCGCCCCGAGTGAGGTCATGACAGGCTCTCCACGTTCGGGCCAGTCGAGCGACCGGCGCTGACGACGGGGTGTCGCGCTCAGCGAACCGCGTCGGCTGCCCCACCACCCGGCGGGGGGCGCAGCAGCTGCGCATCGTTCATGGCGTTGAACTCTTGAATGCTATTTACCGGGATACCGAGCGGGCCGACCCACTCGTTCCCTGCATGAATGAGCTTGGGCAAGAGGTTCGCCGGCGTGGCGGAGCGGCTGACGCCGAAGCGGTGCCAGAGGCTCTGGTTCGGGCCGCTCTCGGCCGAGACGAGCCACCACATGCAGCCGGCGCGCTGCTGGGCTCCCGGGCGCCGCGCGGCGTAGTTCTGCCAGCTCGCGCCGTCCTGGGCCCAGAAGTTCGTCAGGTGGTTGAACTCCGGCGCCGGCAGACCGAGCACCTGGTACTCCCCGCCGAGCTGCGGGCTCATGTTCCCGTTCGCCGCGCGATTGCGGAGCGCGAAGTAGCCGTTCACGCCGTTGCCGTAGCCGTAGGACATGAAGTCGTTCGGCCCCAGGTTCAGCGTGACGTGGACCTTGTCGTTCGCCGCGCGATAGATGAACGCGCCGTTCGCCATGCTGAAGGTCTGCTCGAAGGCCTGATACGTGTTGGCGAGGATCGGCACCACGATGCGACACATGCCGGGGCGCGCCGCGAGCGGCACCTCCCGCATCGGCAGGCCGAACTGCTGGCAATAGGCCTGCGCCTTCGCGCGCCACTGCTGCTGGAGGTTCTGCGCGAACGCACCGCGCGCGGAAACCAGGACGAGGCTCGCCGTCAGGGCGGCGATACACCACGCCGCGCGACGACACGTCGCTCGATGGGTCTGCATGTCACTCCTCTACAAATCGGACGGGCAATCCCCGCCGGAAGCGTAGGAGGAGCAACGGACGTGCCACGCCCACGACCGCGGATCTCGCACGATGGCCACGGGTTAGCGAGACGAGGGTTCAAGCCAGTAACGACGGCTGACCGATTTCCAGGCGGCCCCGCAGGCCCCACCGTGCGACGCGGCGACGCGATCCCTCGAGGAACGTTACTGAAAGCGGCCAGTGTGGCCTCCCCGGTGCATGTCGAAAAATCGGCGGGGAGCGAGAAACGCGGGCTATCGGCGGCGACGGCGCGACCTGCGTAGCAGGATCCCGACCGCGAGGAGAAGCGCGGCCGCGGTCGGTGCGGGCAGCGCCTCGGCACGACCCACCTCGCACCCTCCGAGCATGGCGCGAGGAGAGGCCGCGGCGGGCTTTCCGGTCGGCGCGCCGTCGGAAAACCCGACCGGACCGAGGTCGGCGCGTCCGATACCGGCGTCGCTCTTCGTCGGAGGCGAGCCGCTGTCCACGCGCACGGGAGGAACCCCGCTGTCCGCGGTGCCACCGCCGCCGCACGGTCCGGCCTTCGTCGTGCCGCACATCGTCTTGCTCTTCATCCAGGCCCAGGCCTCGTCGAGCACCGTCTCCGCGAGCAGCTTCTGCCATTCGTGGCCCGTGCCCGGCAGCGTCACCCAGACCACGTCGTGCCCCTTGCCCTGCAGGAGCGTGTAGTGCGCCTTGTTGATCGAGCGCAGGCTGTCCACGTCTCCCATCACGTAGCGCGCGGGGATCTTGCACGAGCCGGCGGGCGGCTTGTAGCTCGTGCCGAGAGAGCCCCCGGCGAGCAGCAGCATCCCCGCGAACTGGTCCTGGCGCTCGACGCCGTAGCGCGTGGAGAGGCTTCCGCCACCCGAAAAGCCGGCCAGGTAGATGCGGTCCTTGTCCACGTTGTAGTCGGCCAGCACCTTGGCCAGCACCTGATCGAGAAAGGCGATGTGCGGGTCCGGCGTGTGCCACCAGCTCCCGCCGTCGAGATAGGCCTTCGGCGTGACGAGCAGGAAGTCGCCGCCGCGCTGCTGCTGCAGGGCGAAGAACTTCGGATAGACGGTGCTCGGCGAGCCTTCGTCGCCGTGGAGCACGAGCCAGAGCGGGACGGCCTTCGTCCCGTCGTAGCCGGGCGGGGTGCTGACCTTGTAGTAGCTCTGCCCGAGGTTCTGCTGGCTCTCGCCCGAGGCGCCGCCCTTGCCGCACGAGCCTTCCGCCCGCGCAGAGAGCTCCAGGGAGCCCTGCGCGACGACCGCCAAGCCGAGTGCAATGCCGAGGAACCGCATGTGCCGTGAGAGGGAGCATCTCGCGTGCCACGGGCCCCAGGTCAAGGATCTTCGCGCGCCCCGACGGAGAGCAACGGCCGAACGCGCCTCCGCGGCTTCCCCGGCCCCCGGGCGACGAACCACGACGACGGGCCGGCGCGGGCCCGGCTGCGCCCTGGTACGGGCCAGCCTGGCCACGGGGCCGTGCGACTGGCGCAAGGGGTGGGTCAGCTCGCACCGGACCTCGCCTCGCAGCGCTTCGCACCCTCCGCAAGCTGGCCCAGGCCGCGCCGCCCGCGGCGCACCCCCCTTGTGCGCGGGCGCCTCCCCACGCGTCGAGGCCCGCGAGATCCTTGTCTTCGGCCTCTCACCGCCCCAGCCCTCCCCCCGCGGATCGAGGCCTCCGTCTCGCACACGGTGGCACTCCGCTTGCTCTACCTGGCAGCATGGACGGCCCTCTTCGCGCCTCCATCCGCAGCGACGACGCGGTAGCCGCGCCGCCGCACGCCGTCCTCGAGGCGCGAGCCCTCACGAAGACCTACGTCATGGGCGAGGTGTCCGTGCTGGCGCTGCGCGGCGTGGACCTCGAGCTCTACGCCGGCGAGCTCGTGGCGCTCGTCGGTGTCTCCGGCAGCGGGAAATCCACGCTGCTCAACATCCTCGGCGGCCTCGACGTGCCGACGAGCGGCACGGTGATCTATCGCGACCACGATCTTTCGGCCGCGAGCGAGGCCGAGCTCACGCGCTATCGCCGCGAGCACGTGGGCTTCGTCTTTCAGTTCTACAACCTCATCCCGAGCCTCACGGCCTGCGAGAACGTGGCGCTGGTCACGGAGATCGCGCCCGACCCGCTCGCCCCCGAGGAGGCGCTCGCGCTCGTCGGACTCGCCGACCGCCTCGATCATTTCCCGTCGCAGCTCTCGGGCGGCGAACAGCAGCGAGTGGCCATCGCCCGCGCCGTCGCCAAGCGTCCCGACCTCTTGCTCTGCGACGAGCCCACGGGGGCGCTCGACTTCCAGACCGGCCGGCTCGTGCTCGCCGCCATCGACCAGGTGAACCGCGAGCTCGGCACCACCACCGCGGTGATCACGCACAACGTGCCCATCGCCGCCATGGCGCATCGCGTGCTGACCATGGCCGACGGCCGACTCCAGCGCGAGGAACGCAACCTGGCCCGCGCGCGCCCGGAGGAGCTGCGATGGTGAGCGCGCTCGACCGCAAGCTCCTGCGCGACCTGCTCGCGCTCAAGGGGCAGGTCCTGACCATCGCGCTCGTCGTGGCCTGCGGCGTGGCCTCGTACATCACGACCCGCGGCACCTACGCGTCGATCGAAACCGCCCAGACGACCTACTACGAGCGCTACCGCTTCGCCGATCTCTTCGCGAGCGCCGAGCGCGTCCCCGAGGCCGAGGCCCGCCGCATCGAGTCCATCCCCGGCGTGGCGGAGGTCTATCCGCGGATCGTGCAGAGCGTCAGCTTGCCCCTCCCCGCCCCGACCGAGCTCGCGAGCGCGCGCCTCATCTCGCTCCCCGCGAGCGGCCCCGCCCCGCTCTGCGGCATCTACCTGCGCCGCGGCCGCCTCCCCGAGCCCGGTCAGCCCGACGAGGTGCTGGTGCACGAGTCCTTCGCGAAGGCCCACGCGCTCGGGCCCGGCGATCGCCTTCCCGCGATCCTGAACGGCAAGCGCCGGAGCCTCCGCGTGGTGGGCGTGGCGCTCTCGCCCGAGTACGTCTTCGCGCTCTCCGGCGGCGACGCCTTCCCCGACGACAAGCGCTTCGCCGTGCTCTGGATGGACCGGGCCCAGCTCGGCCCGGCCTTCCGCATGGAAGGGGCCTTCAACGACCTCGTCGTGCGCCTCCAGCCCGGCGCCTCGCCGCGCGCGGTGGTCGCCGCGCTGGACCGCCAGCTCGAGCCCTACGGCGGCCGCGGCGCCTACGCCCGCGAGCAACAGCTCTCGCACCGCTTCGTCACCGGCGAGCTCACCCAGCTCCGCACCTTCGCCACCGTGACCCCCGTGATCTTCCTCGGCGTCGCCGCGTTCCTCCTGAACCTGGTGCTGGCCCGGCTCGTCTCGCTCCAGCGCACGCAGATCGCCACGCTGAAGGCCATCGGCTACGGGGGCCGCCAGGTCGGCTTGCACTACCTGAAGCTCGTGGTCCTCGTCGTCGCCGGCGGCACGCTCCTCGGCATCGGCCTCGGCGCGTACCTCGGGCAGGGGATGACGGACCTCTATCAGCGGTACTTCCGCTTCCCGAACCTCTCCTTCGCGCTCGACGGCGGCCTCGTGGCCACCGCGGCGCTGGCCGCGTTCGCCGCGGCGCTGCTCGGCGGGCTCGGCACCGCCCGGCGGGTGATGCGCCTCCCTCCCGCCGAGGCGATGCAGCCGCCGGCCCCCGCGAGCTACCGCACCTCCTGGCTGGAACGCGCGGGGCTCTTCTCGTGGCTCGGACCGGCGGGGAAGATGATCCTGCGCGAGCTCACGCGCCGCCCGCTCCGCACCGCGCTCTCGGCTCTCGGCATCGCGCTGGCCATCGGCATCCTGGTCGTAGGGCGCTTCATGTACGACGCGGTCGAGGACTTCATGGACCTCCAGTTCAGCCTCGCGCAGCGCGACGATCTGACGGTCACCTTCCTTCGCCCGCAGCCGAGACGCTCGCTCGGCGAGCTGGCCCAGCTCCCCGGCGTCCAGCGCGTCGAGGGCCTGCGCGCGGTGCCCGTGCGCTTCCACGTCGGACACCGCCACCGCGAGAGCGTGCTCCTCGGCTACGGCCCGGAGGTGACGCTCCGCCAGGTGGTCGAGTTTCCCGCCCGCGTCGTGCCTCTCCCTAACGAGGGAGTGGTGCTCACGCGCAAGCTGGCCGCCGTCCTCGGCGTCGGGGTCGGAGGCACGGTGCTGGCCGAGCTCCGCGAGGGGGACCGCCGCACGAAACCGCTCATCGTGTCCGGCCTCACCGAGGAGCCGCTCGGGCTGCAGGGACACCTGCGCCTGGCGGCCCTCGAGCGCCTCCTCGGCGAGCAGGGGCAGCTATCGGCCGCGCTCCTGACCGTGGACCCGGAGCGCGTGCGCGCGGTGGACGAACGCCTGAAGCGCTTCCCGGCGGTCGGCTCGGTGCTGCGGCGGCAGGCGCTGATCGATCGCGTGCGCCAGCAGATGGCCGAGAACATGGGCCTCACCACCGCGATCCTGACCTTCTTCGCGGTCACCATCGCGGTCGGCGTGGTCTACAACAACGCGCGCGTGGCGCTCTCGGTGCGGAGTCGCGACCTCGGCAGTCTGCGGGTACTCGGCTTCTCGCGCGCGGAGGTCTCGGCGCTGCTGCTCGGCCAGCTCGCGACGGAGCTGCTCCTCGCGCTCGGGCCGGGGCTCCTCATCGGCACCGCCCTCGCGCACGGGATGATGAGCACCGTGGACCCCGAGCAGTATCGCTTCCCGACAGTGATCAGCGCGCGCACCTACGCCTTCGCGGTGGCCGTGGTGATCGGGGCGGGGGTGGTGAGCGCGCTGCTCGTCCGGCGCATGCTGGACCAGCTGGACCTGGTCGCGGTCCTCAAGACGAGGGAGTGAGTCATGACCACACGAGCCGAACCTCAGGTGGAACCAGCGGGGTCGCTCCCGCGCGCCGAGACCATCGAGCAGCACCGCCGGGGACACCGCCGGAAGCTGCAGCGCGCGGTACGGCTGGTGCTGCTCGCCGCGCTCGTGGGCGGGCTCGCGGCGGCTCTGGCCGTGGCGTGGCGGCCGGCGCCCGTCCCGGTGGACCTCGCGGGGCTCCGGCGCGGCGTGCTCGAGCTCGTGGTCGAGGAGGAAGGACAGACGCGGGTCAAGGACCGCTACGCGGTCACCGCGCCGCTGACCGGCAACCTGATGCGCCTCGAGCTGCGCGTGGGCGACCGCGTGAAGAAGGGGCAGATCCTGGCCCGCATGGTGCCGCTCCCTCCGCCGCTCCTCGACGCCCGCACGCGGGCCGAGGCGCAGGCGCGCTTCGGCGCGGCGCACGCCAGTCAGCGCCAGGCGCTCTCCGCCGTCTCGCGCGCGCAGCTCGCACTGCACGACGCCCGCCGCGAGGCCGAGCGACAGCGCCAGCTCGCCGCCCGCGGCGCGACGGTCGCGCAGGCCGTGGAGCGAGCCGAGCTCGAGCTCCGAGCGCGCGCCGAGGAGCTCACCTCGGCGCAGTTCGGCTTCCACGTCGCCGAGCACCAGGTCCAGATGGCGCGCGTGGCCCTCACGCGGCTGCGGGGCGGCGCCCCGGCCGAGGAGCAGCTCGGCGTGACCTCGCCGAGCGACGGTCGCGTGCTGCGCGTCTTCCAGCAGGGGGGCGGGGTGGTGCAGCTCGGCACCCCGGTCCTCGAGCTCGGCGACGCGTCGGGGCTCGAGGTCGTGGCCGCGCTCCTCACGAGCGACGCCGTGCGCATCCCGCCGGGCGCCGCGGTGCGGATCGAGCGCTGGGGGGGAGAGGCCGCGCTCCGAGCGCACCTCCGGCTCATCGAGCCCTCGGCCTTCACGCGCCTCTCGGCCCTCGGCGTCGAGGCGCAGCGGGTGAACGCGGTGATCGACTTCGACGAGCCGCTCGCCACGCTCGCCCCCCTCGGGGACGGCTACCGCGTCGAGGCGCGCATCCGCATCCAGCGCCTCGCGGACGCGCTCGTGGCCCCCGCGGGCGCGGTCTTTCGCAGAAGCGGCGAGTGGATGGCCTTCGTCCTCGATGCGGGGCGCGCGCACCTGCGCCCGGTGCGCGTCGGCGCGCGCAGTGGCCTCGAGGTGCAGGTGCTCTCGGGCCTACGCCTCGGCGAGCGGGTGGTGGTCTACCCGAGCGATCGGGTGGCCGATGGGGTGCGGGTGGCGGAGCGGTGACGGACCAGAACGAGCGGCAGAGCCTGTATGAAGACTCGTCGTCTCGCGATCAAGGGGCCCAGCTTCAATCCACGGCGCCGAGCGAGTGCGCCAGGTTGCTGACCGCCGTGAGCTGGCGGGAGATGCCCGCGTTCGTGGTGCGGTAGCCCTCGAGGTGGCCCTCGGCCTTGTTCACGGCCTTGAGGAGCTTGTTCAGATCGCCCGAGGCCTCCGCGCGGTCCAGCTCCGCCAGCATCTGGCCCGTCTGCTTCACCACGCCGTTCGCTTGGCGCAGCGGCGCCGAGGGGAGCCCGAAGAAAAAGGGGATGGAGATGCCGGCCCGCCTCTCGCGCGCGTTGTCCGAAATGACCAGCGCCGGCAGGTAGATCACCGTAGTGTCCGTAACGCTTCCCGACGAGTGATTCTGGTCCGACGGGTGGCGATCGACGCCCAGCCCGAAGGCCCAGCCCGGGCGCTGGGCCTGCGTGCGATCCTCGAGCACGGGGACCACGTTGGCCGGCTCGGTCGAGCTGGCGCCACGCACCATGCGCGTCATCGACAGGCGTCCCCCGACACCGACCCTTCCGGCCCCCCCGTAGTTCGAGGTCGACGTGTGGAAGTTTATATGCAGGTTTGGCTGGCTCTTTCCGTCTTTGGTGACCACCCCGAGACCCACGTCCACCCCGAGACCGATGAAGAGCGACAGGAAGCCACCGTAGGTCACCAGATTCGCCGTGGCGGGTACCTGCCCTTTGACCATCCGGTCCCGGTAGCCGACCGCTTCGGCTTTCACGACGCCGAGCGCCTCACGCGCCGCCGTCGCCCGCTGCGCCAGCTTCTGCGCCAGCGCGTTGCCCGAGGTAGATAGGTTCTCCATCACCCTTGCGTGCGCCGCGCCGCCCATCACGAGCAGGATGGCCGCCAGAGCGGTGCACGAAGCCATGCGTTGGCGTCTCATCGTCGTTCCTCCGCTGTCGGGCCCCGAAGAGGGGCAGCCGTTGGTGGCCAGAATTGCAATGGGGGTGCCAGCCCCGGGCGAGCCCGCCTCGCCGCCAAGTGCGTGAATTTCCGAGCCACGTGCCCGATGCCGCGGCCCGTGCGCCTGGCGTCAGCCGCCGCCCGAACGGCCGCACGCGGGGCCAGGACCGGAGCGGCCACGGTCGATCACGGGGCAACCCGCGGGAGTCGCCGCGCGCGGATCACACGTGGCAGTGCGCGAGTCCCCGCTTCTCGAGGTAGCGCTGGTGGTACTCCTCGGCCCGCCAGAAGACCGCGGCGGGCTCGATGGTCGTGACGATGGGACGCGGAAAGCGCTTGGCCTCGGTGAGTCGCGCGATGATGGCGCGCGCGGCGGCCTCCTGCTCCGGGCCGTGCACGAAGATCGCCGAGCGGTATTGCCGCCCCACGTCGGGTCCCTGGCGATTCCGCTGGGTCGGATCGTGGCAGGCGAAGAAGACCTCGAGCAGCTCGTCGTAGCTCAGCCGCTCGGGCTCGAACCGGACTTGCACGACCTCCGCGTGCCCGGTCGCGTCGGTGCACACGTCCTCGTAGCTCGGGTGCGCGAGCTCGCCCCCCATGTAGCCCACAGCGGCACCGGTCACCCCCGCGACGGCGCGGAACGCGACCTCCACCCCCCAGAAGCACCCCGCACCGAAGGTGGCCAGCGCCATGTTCCAAGCTCCTTTACAGGCCCGGCGAGGATATAGCACCAGGCTAGGGCCCTGGCCGCTCGCGCGCGGGCCAGTTATGCTGGCCGCCGATGCTGCGCTCTCCGTTGCCGGGACCTACGCCTCGCCGCGTGGAGGCGATCTACGCCGACCCGCTCGACACGCTCTGGCTCGGCTTGGCCACGGGGCTCGGCGTGCGCGTCGCGCGCTCCCCCGAGGTGAACGTGGCCTGGGACGGTGCGGGCCTCTTGACCATCGGCACCTCCGAGACGCTGGACGCCGACGATTGCCTGGCGCAGCTCCTCTTTCACGAGCTCTGCCACGCGGTCGTCGAGGGCCCCGCGAGCTGGGCGCTGCCCGACTGGGGTCTCGTGAACACCGACGAGCGGCACCTGGTGCGCGAGCAGGCGACGCTCCGGCTGCAGGCCGCGTGGGCGGAGCAGCACGGTCTGCGCCGGCTCCTCGCCGCCACCACGGACCATCGCGCCTACTACGACGCGCTCCCCGCAGACCCCCTCGCCCCCGACGGGGATCTGGCCACCCCGCTCGCGCAGAGCGCCTTCGCGCGGCGGCTCTCGGTCCCGCCGCTGGGCCCCGCGGTCGACGCCGCGCTGCGCGACACGGCCGCGCTGGCCCACATCGTTCGGCCGTACGCGCCGCCCGACTCGCTCTGGCGCCGCTAGTGCGTCAACAATAACTACGGTGCCGCGGCGGTGAAGGAGGTGCTCTGATAGCGGATGCGCCCGTCGAAGAGGCCGAAGGTGTCCTCGCCGCGCACCTCGCCCCCCGCGGTGGTGGCGGTCCAGCGCAGGACCTTGTGCGTCCCGCGCCCCCGCACCTCCTCGAGCGTGAAGACCGCTCCCGGCAGGTGCTCGCCGAGGAGCTCGCTGAACCAGGTCGTGAGCTCGGCGTCAGTCTGATAGAAGCCGTAGGGACTCACCACCACCCGCTCCGGCGCGTAGAGCCCGAGGGCCCGCGCCAGGTCGCGCTGGGTCAACGCCTCCACGTAATCCCCGAACGGCCCCGCCTCGAAGTAATTGATGCTGACCTTCGCGAGCAGGGCCTTCTCGAGCTCCGCCTCCTTGATCGTCTGCCCGCCGACGGAGCGCCACGGGTTGTGGTAGGTGAAGACGCCGTCGCGGTAGCCCGTGACGAGCACGCTGTGCGGCGTGTTGGTCGTGATCCCCGAGCCCGGCAGCTTCGCGTGGTTCACGAAGATGTGGGCCGGCATGCCGAGGTTCAGGCGCCGCCGGAGCCCCTCGAGCCCTTCGCCCTGCCACCAGTCGACGACCGCGCGCACCGCGCCCCCCGAGAGAGAGCGGGCCGCATCGGGGATGAGCTCGCTCACCACGTAGCCCGCCTCGTTCAGCCCGCCGTGGGTCGCGAACCAGTCGTAGGCCTTCTTCACACTCACCGTCTGCCCGTAGGTCGCGAGGCCCATGGACATCACCGCCGCGGCGCAGGCCACGCCGTACGGCTGCTGCGTCACGAACGGGACCTTCAGGCTGGGCGAAGCCCAGCCGTCGGTCGCGTAGACCACGCGTACGCGGTTCGCATCGAACCAGTAGGGAAAGGTCGTGACCGTCGCGCCGCCCATCACCGCCCGCGCCTCTTGCACGGTCCACTGGCTGGCGGTCGTCGCGGGCATCCCCGACGGCGACCCGAGAGGGCGGTCGGTGCTGTAGATCGGACATCCGATCGCGCGGGTGCAGACCACGGCCTCCCCCGGCCTCGGCAGACCGCTCGTCCGCCAGGTGAGCTGCCCCTCCTCGGAGAAGACCTCCGCGAGCTGAACCGCATGCTCTTGCTCGGGGTCGGGATAGGCCACGACCGCGTAGGGGCGCGCCACCGAGTAGACCCCCATGCGTCGCCCGCGCGGCACGCTCATCACGGGCGCGTCCTCGTCGGGGCCGAGGTTCGGCTTGCGGGACCAGTAGACCGGGCACGCTTCGGCGATGCACTCGACCCACCCCTGGGCCACGCCGTCGGCCTTGCCTCCCACGCCCACGGCGAGCGCGGTGGGAGGAGCGCCTCCCTCGGACTGGCAGCCCGCCGCGCCGGCGCACCCGAGCGCAAGCGCGAGCCATACCGCGCGACCCTGCAGCACGTGCATGCCCACGCAGGTGAGCAACGCATGTGCCACGAGCCTAAGCCGTGGCCGGGCCACGGATCCGCGCGCGGCCTCCTTCTTCGGGGCCTGCGGAATCCGGCGAACGCCTCTCCCGGACGCGAGAAATCGGAGAGGCGGTAGTCGGTGTTCTTGGGGGCCCGTGGCCGCGTTATAGTCGGACGAGATGCCCTGTTTCACGCGCCCCGTGGCGGCCGTCGGTCAAACGCAGCTCTACGCGCGCGCGGCCGACGACGGCGGGCAGCTCCTCGCGATCAGCGCGACCGTCGCCGCTCGCGAAGATCTGGCCCTGCTCGTCCCGCTGCCCACCCCTGCCGGGACCGCCGCCGACGCGGTGCGCTTTCTGGACCTGCAGAGCTACCCGACCTTCTTCGACGAGCTCGGCCTCGGGTTTACGGCCCTGCCCCGCGCGGCCTCCGCTGCGCCCCCCCGCGCGCTCCGCGGCACCCCCAGGGCGCACGCGATCGCGCCACTCGAGCTCTCGGTCGCACCCGACCTGGCCTCCCTCGCGCGCCTGGACGCGCGCTTCGCCCCCTCGCCCCGGCTCCTCGCGCGCCTCGCCGAGTACGCCGACTTCGCCTTCGCCGTGCTTCGCCTGACCTCGTGGGGCGGCCTGCTCGCGCACTTCCGTAGGCCGCAGGCGCGGCTCGTCCTTCCGGTGGCGTTGCACTTTCCGCGACGATGGTCCGACCGCCTCTACTTCCCGACGCTCGCCGTGCACGACGGCGACGACGCGTCCGAGCCCGAGCTCGACCACCTCTGCTACTGCCAGCCCGACGAGCGCACCGAACCGCACCTCGCCCGCTGGGAGCGGTCCGCCCACGCCGCGAGCAGCTTCGTGGACCCGGGCCGCGCCCAGGGGCTCGTCGACGGACGCGCCCCCTGTCATCGCCTGACGCTGCGCGGGCCTCGTGGGAACCAGGATCTCGTCGTCGGTCCGCCGCTCCTGCGTTAGCGTCGCGTGCGAGGCTGCGCACGCAGGATCCCTCCCCCGCGTCCCCCGTCCTGGCGTACCATGTCCGTCGTGGAGCCGTTCGGCCGCTACACGCTTCTTCGACGGCTCGCCGTGGGTGGCATGGGCGAGGTCTTCCTCGCCCAGCAACCGGGGATCGCCGGCTTCTCGAAGCAGGTCGTGGTCAAGCGCATCCGCCCCGCGCTCGTGGACGACCCGCACTTCGTCGAGATGTTCCTGAACGAGGGCCGCGTCGCCGCGCTCCTCGACCACCCGAACATCGTCCAGATCTACGAGCTCGACGAGGTGGACGGCATCTACTTCATCGCGATGGAGTACGTGCCCGGTCGCGACTTGGGCACGATGCTCGAGATGGTCAGCGGCCCGCTCGAGCTCTCCTACGCGCTCTACATCCTGCTCAACGCGTGCGAGGGCCTGGCCTTCGCGCACGACGCCGTCGGACACGACGGCCAGCCGCTGCACCTCGTGCACCGCGACATCAGTCCGCCGAACATCCTCGTCGGTTACGCGGGCACGGTGAAGATCTCCGACTTCGGCATCGCCAAGGTCGCGCGCCAGAATCAACAGACGGCGGCGGGCGTGCTCAAGGGGAAGTTCGCCTACCTCTCGCCGGAGCAGGCGCGCGGCCACGCGGTGGACTACCGCTCGGACATCTACGCCATGGGGCTTCTGCTCTTCGAGGTCACCGTCGGGCGCAGGGCCAATCCGGCCAACACCGACACGGCGATGATCTTCGCCGCCGCGAAACGCGACCTCCCCTCGCCGAGCAGCATCATCCCCGACTACCCGCCCGAGCTCGAGGGCATCTTTCTCAAGGCCACCACGCTCGACCCCGACGATCGCTACCAGCACGTGAAGGAGCTGCAGGAGGATCTGCTGGCCTTCCAGGTCGAGCACCGGCTCGTCGTCTCGGCCGGGCGCGTAGGCGAGTGGCTCCAGAAGCTCGACCGCACGCAGCTGAGCGACGACGTGAGCCTGGCCTTCGACGAGGCGGTGGCCAACACGGAGCAGGGCACGACCTCCAGCCGCGACACCGCGCGCGGCGGGGTGCGCGCCTCCCCGAGCCAGCGGCCGCGGCTGGCCTTCGACGCCACGATCCACGCCCTGCGCCAGGAGGACGCGCGCCAGCCCACACCCTCCCCGCCCGCGCGGCGTTCTCGCCCCACCGACGACGCCACGCTTCAGGACCTGCGCGCCCTCGACGAACGCATCCCGGCCCAGGCCCGGCGAGGAGACAGCGCCCCGGCCCGGCTGCCCCGGCTCGACGACGAGCTCGCCCCGCGCGACCGTGACGACACCGCGACGCGCCTGCCCCTCGATGACGAGCACGACGTGCCGCTGCGCTCGCACTCTCGCGGCGGAGAGACGGCCGAGCGGTACGGCCTCGGCCGGCACCGCGGACGCTCGCCCTTCGTAGGCCTGCTCGTGGTGCTCCTCGCCCTCGCCGGGGGAGTGGCGGCGGCGCTCTATCTCTGGAAGCCCGGGCCCGCGTGGCTCGTGCAGCTCCGCGGGCGACTCGGCGTGGGCGCGCCGCTGGCGACGAAGCACGACGCCGGCGCGGCGGGGCACGCGAGCGCGCCCGACGCAGGAGCGCGGAGCGGGGACGGGGTGGTGCGCGGCGGGGATGCGGGGACGCGCACTTCCGATGGCGCGGAGCCTGCGAGCGACGGAGCGAGCGCCGCGGCCGGTGCAGCGGACGGCGGCGCAGCGGAGGACGACGCCGCGAAGGGAGCCGACGGTGCGTCCGAGGAGGAGCCGGAGGCGAAGTCGGGGCGTGCCGGCGACAAGGGCGCGGCCATAGCGCGGTCGAAGCCGGCGGCGAAGGCTCGTCCCTCGAGGGCTGTGCCGCGGCGGATCACTCCACCGAAGCCCGCGCCTCCGAAGGCCGGGCTCTCCGCTCGCGGCGATGGCGGCGTGCGCGGAGCCGGTTCCGCGGTGGACGCCGCGCCAAAGGGGATGTGGCCCGCGATTCGCGCCGCTCGCGACAGCCGGCCCGCGGCGCGCGCCGACGGCGGCTCCAACTGATCGATCGTCGCGAGACCGGCGCCTCGGCCGCAGCCCCGCGCTACGGCGCGATGGCCGGCACGTGCTGCGGTGCGCTCGCGACCCCCTGCCCGATCACCGTCATCGCCGCGGCAATGGAAAAGCGGGCCATGCTCTTGATGCGCTCCCGGTAGGCCTCGTGGGTCTCGGCGCCGAGGACCTTCATCTGATAGTTCTTCGCGCCGTAGAGCATGATCATCATGTTCACCACCCCGAGGACCACCGTGTCGAACTGCGGCGGCAGCGCCTCGATCCCCAGGCGGCGTTCCACGTAGCGGCGCATGGTCGCGAGCAGCGTCGGCATGTACCGGATGTCCCACTGGGCGTCCTCGATGCCGTAGTCCACCATCGAGAGGAGCACGATGCGGCCGGCGTCGGGATCGTCCAGGATGGCCGGGATGACCTTGTCGATGAGCATCTCGATGCTCTGCTCGAAGCCCATCTCCTGCGTGGCGTTGATCCAGTACTTGAGCAGGTTCTCGAAGTCGAGCTGGATGTCCGCCAGCACGGCCTCGAAGAGGGTCTGCTTCGAGCTCCAATGGTAATAGAGCGTCTTCGTATCCACGCCCGCCTCGGCCGCCACGTCGCGAATGCCGGTGGCGTGGTAGCCCCGGCGCGCGAAGATGCGACGCGCGGCCTTCAAGATGGTGGCTTTCTTCGAATCGGGGTTCTTGCGGGCTTGCTCGAGTCGGTTGGCCATCGTACGGCGCAGCTTTGCACGCGACAGGCCAGGCTCCGCGACATCACGAACGGCCCGACCGCCAAGGGGACCTTCGCTGGCCGCGATCGAGGCCCAGAACCGTGGCCCACGCCGCCCTAGCACGGCGGAAAGAGGCCCCTGCCCGGAAACCGGTGCGCCGCGGCCCCTCCCGCCGCCAGGGGGATCCGGGTCTTTTTGCGTGGCCGCTCGAGTCAATCACTGCGGTCACTTGGGGGCAGCCGACCAGCGGTCGTTGCGTTTCCAGATCTGCGGATCGGCTCCGTCGATCCGTCCGACATTCGGAGACCCGGCTGGCCGACTGGCCGTAAAGATCGTTTCGCGGCGCGGGTCTGGCCGCCCGATCGGTTGGTACGGGACGTGCTCAGGGCGCGCTCGACCAACGACCCCTGGCCACCTCTTGGTGGCCCGCTGGCTGGCCCAGCAAACAACCGCGGCTTGTCTTCGCCGAACGGTCTTGGCGGAGCTGTGCCCTGTAACAGGTAGGAGGCGTATAACAATGAAAACGCGCAGAACGATAATTCTTTGCACCCTGCTTACAGGGACCGTGGGGAGCGCGGCGTGGCTTCCCGGCTGCGGCCAGGAGACGGGGCAGGGCAGCGGCCCGGTGGACTGGGCGGCCAAGCAGGCCGTGATGTCCGACAGCAAGGCCGACATGACCAACGAGCAGTGCGCCTCGTACGGCTACTCGAAGCCCGGCGTCGGCTGCTACACCGAGAACTCGGCCACCTGCTGGTACAACGACAAGAAGGGGCGCAACTACCTCATGGCCTGCCAGTACCAGGGCGGCTCGCTGAAGTGGGTCGCCTACCGCGACGTCAGCGACTGGTGCGCCGGAGACGACACGATCGTGCGCTGCACGGCCCCCGCGAAGTGCGAGCTTTACGCGGCCGGCCAGGGGACCTGCAAGGCCCCCGCGTACTACACGACGCCGTCCACCACGTCGCCCACCACGCCGACGACGACGCCGATCTATGATCAGCCGGGCAAGGCCTGCCAGGCCGGTCAGGCCGTCCTCTGGTTCAATCAGATGAACGGCAAGACCTATACGCTGACCTGCCTGCAGTACGGCTCGACCTGGAAGTGGACGGCCCACCGCAAGCAGGACGAGTGGTGCGCGGGGAACACGAGCATCGTGCGCTGCGAGAGCGGCCAGACCTGCCAGATGATCTCGGCCACCGACGGCAACTGCAAGGCGCTGCCGGCCTGGGTGAACAAGAGCTGCGGCCAGCTCTCGCGCGAGCAGGGGTGGAAGGGCGCCATCTGCGAGCAGAACTACCGCGGGGCGAATGACGGCGCGTATGGCGCCTGCCGGGGCAAGGGCCCCTCGACGCGGAACTACAACTGGTCCGAGTGCGATCACTGCTGCAGCAGCGAGCTCGAGGCCCTCGGGCCCACCACGCCCGTGCAGCCGGCTCCGCTGCCTGCGGCGAACGCCTGGTGCGGCACCATCTCCCTCGAGACCTGCAAGGCGCTCCCCTCGACCCACCGCTGCGCGTACTACTCGAACGTCAACCTGTGCCTGCCGCGGGGGACCGACGGGAATCAGGTCTGGCACTGCGCGACGATCGACGTGACCCAGCCGGGCGTAGGGATCAACGCCTGCTCCGGCCAGTGCGCCTTCTTCTGGTGCAAGGAGCGCTGCCTGCCGCAGGGTCAGTACTTCCCGGCGGGCGCGGATCCCATCAAGGACGTCTGCGGCCTATAGCCCGGCCCAAGGGGGCGCAAGTCCCCCCGCGTTCTCCCCTCCCTGACCCTTCCCTGACCCTTCCCTGACCCCTCCCGTCGCCGGGTACCCGACTTTCGGTGCCGCGCGCGCGCGGAACATCGTGAGGTCGCTCGCGAAGGATCCGGCACGGTCCCTGCTAAGCCGACGGAGGCGAGCTTTCTCGAACCCATCAGGTCACGCGAGCGCCCGTCGCGCCCGCCAAGCCCGTGGAGCACGACCATGTCTTCGATCCGGAATAGGCCCCTTCTTCTCGCGGCCGCTCTCATCGGCCTGACCGCCTTTGGCGCCTGCGGCGCCGACGGGCCCGCCGAGGTGGGCCAGAGCGCCGACGAGGGCTCCGTGCGCTCCGCCGCGAGCCGCGTCAACCTCGCGGGCAGCTACGGGCTCGTCACCACGCGCGCCTACCGGGGCCAGCTCGTCAGCCTGGTCATCGACCCGCGGGGCGGCTTCGCGCGCTCCCGCTGCACGGCGAACAACTGCACCGAGGTCACCTACGAGGCGGGCTGGGTCACGCGCGTCGGCGAGTGGCTGCTCTTCTGGACCCCGCGCACCGGCGGGCCGCTCTCGACGGGCTTCTATATGGCCATGGACGCCTTCTCCTTCTCCAAGGACGGAGAGACGCTCCGGCTGCGCCCGGCGCACGAGCCCTCCACCTTCACCATGCACTCCGGCACGCTCTCCGAGCAGAACGAGGGGTGCGGCGGCTTCTTCGGCAACGCGCGGCAGTGCCAGCCGAAGCTGCGCTGCGTGGAGCGCACGCTGTCGAAGGAGGTGGCCTGGGAGCTCGTGCTGCAGAGCGACATGATGTCCGAGAACGAAGCGCTCTTCGAGGACCTCGAGGACGACGCGGCCACCGTGCTCCTCACCTACGGCCAGGCGCAGCTCAAGGCCTACGCCCATCGGGCCACCGGCGTGGCGGACTTCGCCGCCAAGGCGCGCACGCTCACCCGGCAGGTGCGGCAGCTCGCGCGACAGGCCAGCCTGGAGCAGGACCCGGTGGCCTTCCTGACCAAGGCCACGGCGCCCGACCCCAGCCAGTTCTGCGCCCCGCAGGCCGGCCAGGTCGCCTGCTCGGGGACCTGCGCGAAGTAAGGTCCCGTGAAGCTCTGGCTCGTCATCTTCGCCGCGACCTATCTGCTCGAGCTACCGGTCTACGCGCTCTTCCTGCGCCGCTTCCTCTCGGCCTCGCGCCTGGTGGGCTTCACGCTGCTCATCAACCTCGTGACCCACCCGTTCATCTTCCTCGCGCTCCCCAAGTGGATGCAGAACCCCGTGCACTACAGCCTCCTCGCCGAGCTCGTGGCGGTGAGCGTGGAGGGAGTCCTGCTCTACGCCCTGGCGCGCCGACAGCGCTGGGAGGGGACCTCGGCGCTCTGGTGCCTGGGCCTCGCCTTCTTCGCCAACGCCGTCTCGGCCACCCTCGGAGAGCTCGGCTACTACGCGCTCGACAAGCTGGGCGTGCCGCTCGCCTGACCCCCGAGCGCCGTGCCAGGCAGCTGGGACCTCTATGCTCCACCGAGGGGCGGTCCCTCGTCGTAGAGGCGGCGTCTGATGTCCTCTCGCTGCCAACCCTCGCCTGTTCCACTGACGACGGACACCGCCTCGGCCAAGGCCACCGCGACCTCCGCTTCCCCGGCAGCGACAACCGACGCTCCAGCGTGTCGTAGAGACGCGACGTCACGGAGGTGGGTACAGCGCACCAGCACCCGCAGGCCGGGGTTTGCGCTGCGTGTCTGACGAATCACCTCCTCAGCGTCTTCGACGTCCGCGCTCAGGATCAAGCTTCCAGCGGTGGCGATGCCCGCAGCTTCGAGGACCCCCGGCCGAAGCACGTCGCCGTAGATTGCGGCGACCCCCTGTTCTCTCAGCCGGCGGACGGTGTCGAGGTTGAGCTCGATGACGGTCACGGCGGCGCCCCGTTCAGCGAGGAGCCGATGGACCGTGCTGCCGACCGGGCCGTAGCCCACCAGGATGCAGCTCCGCGGATCGACGACTCCTCGTCGCACGTCGTCGCCGATCAGGTTTCCGGCTCTGCCCGCCAGCCGACGGGCCCAACGGTACAAGGACGGATTGACGGCGATGGAGATGATGGACGCAGCCACCATGGCGTTCCAGCCGGCGCCGCCGAGCAATCCCAGCTCCCTGGCCAAGGAGCAGAGGATAAAGCTGAACTCACCGACTTGGGCGAGCGCCGCTGCGACCGGAACGGCGATCGTCATGGGCCGTCTCAGGAGCCGCATCGTTGCCAGCGCGGCGAGCGGCTTGCCCCCGACCACGACTGCCAGCACCGCCAAAGTGAGCAGCGGTGCCTCGACGAGGGCGCGTGGATCGCAGAGCATGCCGACCGAGACGAAGAAGAGGACGGCAAAGGCGTCGCGCATGGGTACCGCGTCGCCAGCCGCTCGGGCGGCGAACTCGGAGCGTCCAACGGCCAGTCCGGCCATGAAGGCGCCGAGCGTGACCGAGACCCCGAACACTCGTGCAGCGCCCACCGCGATGCCGACCGCGACGACGAGCACGGCGAGCGTGAAGAGCTCGCGCGAGCGGGTCCGTGCGACGCGCTCCAGGGCCCACGGGATGATCCACCGGCCGAGCACGACGACCGCCGCGACCAGTGCCATGACTTTGAGTGCCGTCAGCCCGAGCGGTACCCAGACACCCTGTCCTCCACTCTCGCGCAAGACGATGATGGGCAGCACGAGCAGCAGCGCGACCGTGATGAGGTCTTCAACCACGGTCCAGCCTGCCGCGAGGTGACCGATGGGGCCGTCGAGGTCTCCACGGTCGGCCAGCACCACAACCATGACGACGGTGCTGGCGACCGAGATCGCCATCCCGAGCAGCAGCCCGGCGCTCCAGCTCCATCCCAGCGCCAACAGGAGCAGCGCGAGGGCGATGCTCGAGGCGGCGCTCTGAAGCAAGGCCCCTGGCACCGCCACGCGCCAGACCGCGATCAGCTCGCGCAGATGAAAACGCAGCCCGGTCCCGAACAAGAGCAGAATGACGCCGATCTCGGCGAATTGCTCCGTGGCGAGCCGATCGGCCACGAACCCCGGCGTGAAGGGGCCCACGGCGATGCCAGCGAGCAGATAGCCCACGATGGGCGAGAGCTTCAGCCTGTGCGCGACATAGGCGAGGATGAGGGCCGCAGCGAGCCCGACAGCGAAGGTCATCAAGATCTGCAGGTTGTGCATGCGCCCTCTCCTGCTGGGACCGAGCTCAGATCCTGACCTGGTCGCCCCAGTCGCGCGGCCCTGTCTCACCCGACAACGCGCGCGATGTGACGTCGTCTCGCCCGGGGACCATGAGATCGAGAAGGCCCATCGCTACCTCCCGCGCAACAACGTGACGACACCGAAGACGCTGAGGACCAACATGAGAGCGAGGGGAAGCAGCGCCAAGATGAGGTCGGCGAGCCAGTGGTGCGAGAACGCGACGGCGCCGCTGAACGCAAGGGTGCTCGTCCAGACGAGAAGCGTCAGCCATCGGCGTCGTGGTCCGTTGGCGTCGCGCCGGTCGGTGCTCTGACCGGGGCCGGTCCCGCCGAACGCTCGCCCCGGTGTCTTCTCGTCCGAAGGGGGTGGCGAGGGCCGACCGCCCTGATTCGAGGTCGCTGCGTCGGATGCTTCTGGCAATCCCGCCTCCCGCCTCAGCGCTTGGGTGGCGGGACGGGACCGCCGCAGGCCCTGCACGGTATCGTTGCCTTTCGCCTACTTACCGACACCACCTGCTCCCGCCCGCACTTTGGGCACGTTCGCTTGAGAAGCAAGAGGGTGGTGATTAGTGCCTGCAACCCGATCGCCATTTGGGTACTCCCTTGAGGGTTCTCTGCCTCACATTTGCACAGCACCGCTTCGAGACGAAACAAAGAAAGAACGAGGCGGTTCCTTCAAGCGCCGCGCGGTCCGGTGCGGCAGCGGCGTCAGCGTCGTTGTGGAGACGTAGCGCCGACTACTCCGTCGGCGATTGTCAGTAAGCCGAGCGAACCGACACTGACCTCGCTTCAGCGGCTAGGACTGGCAGGGAGGGCCGCGAGGGGTGCTTGCGGAATGGGCGACTCTCGGTCGCGGAGGGGCACCCCTCCGCGCCACGTGGATGGTCGAGTGCAGACAGGCCGCCGCATGCCTGAGCGTCGTATGGATGGCCGCATGCGGGACGGCCCACGCCGCTGCGGCGGAGTGCTGTCGAACGCCGACGGAGTTCGTCACTCGAGCGGAGAGACCATGGCCAGGCAGCACGCCCGCGAGCTGCTGCGGGGCGTCGCCAGGCGAGGATGACCCGGCACCAGCGCCTCCCCGTCCAGGGCGAAGCTCGGACAGCAATGACTCGGGCACCAGTCCGGCCTGCAGCGCGGCGAGCAAACCCGCCAAGAGCAAGGGGCTCGCGCAGGAGTCCTCGTGACACCGTCGCGGAGAACGACTTCTGGGTAGGCGAGTGAGCACCAGCACCTGTAGGCCCGGAGCATGACACGCGGCTCGGCATCGAACAAGCCCGCGACTCGCGGCCTGTGACGTGGACTTGAGCCGTTCGGTTCACGAGCTCGCCGCCTGCGGGACGCCTTGCCGAACGCGTCCTCTGTAGGCGTAACCCGGACGCCCGTCGAGCTGACCGACACGAACCCGCGCGCGGTCTTCGGCAAGCAACTACATCGGCGCCTACGACCTCCAGCGCGCGGTCCACGACAGGGGCACGGTCCCCCTTCTGCGAGGGCCGGCTCGCCAAGCTCGACCTGAGGCCCGAGGAACGGCCGCACCTCTCTCGGGAGGATCCAGTGAAGAAGCTGTCGACCGCCCCGACGCGCGCCAGGGCCGCGATTGCGGGACGAGGCCCCTCATGCGAGACTCAACGTCACGAACCCGGTGCAGACTAAACCTGATCAGCGCGCGCCGGCAGCAGGCGACGACGGCGCACACCCGAGTCCCGGGCTCCCGCTACCGCCGGCGGCGCTCGAGTTGCTGCAGCCGCTGCTGGACGCGTTGCCCTTCTACGTGCTGGTCCTGGACTCCGCCCACAGGGTGCTCGCCAGCAACCGCGCCATGCAGAGAGACCTCAAGCGCAGCTCCCGGGAGCTGCTCGGCTGCTATTGCCCCAGGGAGGTGCACGGGCTCAACGAGCCCTTTCCGGGCTGCCCCCTCGAGGCGTCCGTGGCCGAAGGCGGGCCTGCCGAGCGAGAGTTCTTCGACGCGCGAACCGGGAGCTGGGTGGAGTCTCTGGTCTACCCCGTCGAACTCGTCACGGCAGAAGGACGTCCAGTCTTCGTTCACTTCGTCCGGGACATCACTGCGCGCAAACGCCTCGAGGTGGAGCTGCGAGCCCTCAAAGACGGTCTCGAGCGGAAGGTGGCGGAACGGACGATGGAGCTCGAGGTGCGGCTCGCACAGTTGCGCGAGCTATCGACGGCACGGCGCGAGCTCTCCTCGCTCAAGGCGCTGGTGGGTAGCGCGGAGGGTGGTGGCTCGGGGCTGATCGGCAGGTCGGCCGCCATGCAAAAGGTCCATGAGCGCCTCGCCATCTTCGCCAAGGCGTCCGCGCCAGTCCTCATCGTCGGCGAGACCGGAACGGGCAAGGAGATGGCGGCTCGTGCCCTGCATCTTCAGGGACCGCGGCGACAGGAACCCTTCGTCGTGGTCGCGTGCGGCGCCATCCCGAGAGAGCTCGCCGAGAGCGAGTTGCTCGGGCACGAGAAAGGCGCCTTCACCGGCGCCACGCAGTCCCGCCGTGGATGCTTCGAACGAGCCCACGGAGGAACGCTGCTCCTCGACGACATCGACGACTTGCCGATCGAGCTGCAAGCGAAGCTGTTGCGCGTGCTTCAGGAGGGCCGCTTCGCTCGGGTGGGCGGCACCGACGAGATCGCCGTGGATGTCCGGGTGCTGGCGACCACCAAGGCGGATCTATCGCTGGGCCACGTGAGGACTCAGCGGTTCCGCGACGACCTGTATTACCGGCTCAACGGGCTCAGGCTCCATATGCCGCCGCTACGCGAGCGCGGCGAGGACATCGTGCTGCTGGCCACGCACTTCCTCGCGCTGTTGGCGACCACCGAGGGGCAGCCGAAGAAGCGCCTCTCGGTGGGTGCCGCAGACCTCCTCCAGCGTCATCCCTGGCCTGGAAACGTGAGGGAGCTGCGCCGCGCCATGGAGTCGGCCCTCGTCCTTTGCCCGGGGCCGGACGTGACGCCGACCTTCCTCCCCGAGTACTTGCGGGGGGAGACCCCCGACGAGCAACCCCTCCCGTTTGCACTCCACCTCGACCAGGCGGCCTCTGTCGAGCTACCGCAGCTCACGGAGCAGTTCCAGCAGGCGGTGCTCGACTGGGCGCAGGAGAAGGCCGGCGGCAACTTGCATCGCGCCGCGAAGATCCTCGGCGTGCCGCGCAGCACCCTGCAGAGCAAGTTAAAGCGGACCCGGTAGGCCGCCAGGGGGCCGACCTTTCGCCCGGAGGCGGCCGACATTTCGGCTGCAAGTTAACGCCGCGATAAAGAATAATATTTTTGGCGCGCCTACTCCGGCTACGCCGGTGCCGTGCGACATCTCGGCCCCGCGGCTGCTCGTTCCTCAGCGATATCGCAGGCTGCGGCATTGGCACGCAAGCTGCTTAGGCCGGGCGCGCACCACCCCATCCCTTATCCCCGGAGAGTTGACGATGACGAGAGCTTTGGCCGATGGACTGTTGGCGTTCTACAAGCGGTCGGCGGCCGGGCCCGCCCGGGTCGTGTTGCTGGCCGGGTTGATCGGTCTCCTCGGGAGCTGCGACGGTAGCAAGGGGGAGCCCGGCGCCAAGGGCGAGCCCGGTACGTCCGGAGAAAAGGGCGACCCCGGCGCCGCTGGGACCAAGGGTGACCCCGGCGCCGCCGGGACCAAGGGCGACCCCGGCGCCGCCGGCGCGCCAGGGACGAACGGCACCAATGGCATGAATGCCGGATTCAGCCCCGGGCTGCGGGTCAAGCTCGAGGTCTCCAAGCCCTCGAACAGCACGCACTTCGTCCCCGGTGACAGGCCGGTCATCACCATCACGGTCACCGACGAGGCCGGCGCTCCGATTCCTCGCGAGGGCCTGAGCCAGGCCCGCCTCATGATGGTGGGTCCGAACAGCGCGCTGAAGGCGAAGACGGCGTCCAAGCTGCTCAACGTGAGCGCCGCGCGCACCGCGACCGAGCATCACTTCGTCGATCTCACCGCACTCCCCACCCCGGGCGGCGCGTATTCCTGGAAGTGCAGCGTTTCGGCGGCGAAGCACACGTGCACCTCGACCGCGACCGACGCCAAGGGCGGAACCGACTGGACCTGCGCCACCGCGGGCGGCACCACCACCTGCGAGAAGCCGGTGAAGACCAACCTCGCGGTGAAGGGGAACGTCCTGACCTACACTCTCGAGCCCGTCACGACCGAGGAGCCGGGGACGTACCTGGTGAGCTTCTGGGCGATCTCGAAGGACTTTCCCATCGACCAGGCCTTCCCGGTTCAGGAGCTCCAGCTCGGCGCCGCCGCGGTGGAGAAGGAGATCGTCGGCAACTGCGCCGATTGCCACAAGGGCGCCCTCAGCGGCATGACCTACCTCCACCACATCGATCGCGAGGGCGCTGCCGTCGGAAACTACGCCATCGACTCCGATCCTGTCCGCACTTGCAAGAACTGCCACAACCAGGACGGCTACGCCGCCTACTGCGGCAAGCAGGGTGAGAGCCCCTGCCAGTCGACAAACCGAGTCTCCGACGCGATCGTGCGGCGCGTACACGGCGTCCACATGGGCGGGGGCTGCGGGGCACCCGGAACCGCCCACGTGTGCGAGCCCACGAGGGGCCTCAGCAGCCTCTTCAACATCGATCCCGTGACGGGTGACTTCCGGGATTACACCTCCCAGGCCAAGGGCGGCGTGGGCTCTAACCCGGGCGTCCGCTTTCCGGCCAATCCTCGCAACTGCACCAAGTGCCACCTCGACGACTCGTGGAAGACCAAGCCCTCGACGCAGGCCTGCGCGAGCTGCCACGACAACCTCGATGCAGCCAGCGGCGTGCTCTCGCCACCGCGCGTACAGGGACGTCCCAAGGCCGGCAAGTGCAAGGAGAGCACGGATTGCGTCGCGGACTTCAACAAGGAATCCACGTGCAACGCGACGACAGGGATGTGCCAGCTCGCGGTGCACCTGGGCGGGAAGCAGACCGACGGCACGTGCGCGAACTGCCACGGCCCGAACGGCACCGTGCCCGTGGCGAAGTCACACGAGATCGAGCCGCTCGTCCAGCCTACCGCCGAGCTCAGCATGACGCCGCCGGCGAACGGCACGCATTACGTGGGGGGCGAGGCTCCGACGGTGAAGATCGTGCTCAAGGACAGCAAGGGAGTGATCGCGGACCCGACCGCCATCAAGCCGCCCGCCTGGCTCCGCTTCAACCTCTTCGTCAGCGGTCCACGCTCGCAGCAGGCGATGCCGGTCTTGACCACGGCGGCTCGAGGCGAGGCGATGATTCGCGCGGCGGTCACCTGCAAGAAGGCTGGCCCCTGGAGTCTCTCCACTACGACAGACCTGCGGGTAAAGATCGACGGCGGGGCCGCCATCATCATCCCCATCTCCTCCGGGACCTTTGCCAACCTCGCGGCCGCGACCGCGGCGGAGGCTGCGGCCTGGCTCAACGCCAACGCCACGTTCAAGGCCGTGGCGACGGCGTCGGCCTCCGGGTCCAGCGCCGCTCCGACGCTGACCATCAAGAGCAACTCGAGAGGAGCGACCTCCTCGGTCGAGGTCCTCGCCAGCACCGTGGGGTCGGCGCTCGAGTTTCCCGCGGGCATCGCGGTGCCGGTGGAGACCGACTCCTATCCGGCGAACCATCTCAACGTCCCCGCCGACCCGCGCGACGACGATCCCAAGGTCAAGCGCACCCCCGGTGCCAACGGATTCGTCGAGTACCAGCTCGATGACGTCAAGGGATTGGCCCCCGGCACGTACACCGCCTTCGTGGAGATGGTCCCCTCGGGCATCACCTGCCCCGACGGCCACGTCTGCGGCGGTGTGGCGAAGCTGAACTTCCAGGTGGGGACAAAGGCCGTCGATGAGTACAACGCGACGAACTGCTCCTCCTGCCACGCAAACACCGCGATCCACGAGAACTACTGGGCCGTGAAGTTCGACACGGATTTGTGTCGCTCCTGCCACGACTACGATCGGCAGCTCAAGGGCAGGTCCGGGTGGGCCAAGAACTCCGACTCGAACAACGGGTTCGGCGCAGCGCCCCTCTCGCGCCGCGTCCACGGCGTCCACTACGGACACTACCTCGACAAGCCGCTGGAGGTGGCCCCCGCCTACAACCCGACGGTCAACTTCGCCGCGCGCATCTTCCCTCAGGACATCCGCAACTGCACCACCTGCCACGCCAAGGCCGACTACTGGAAGCAGCGTCCGAGCCGCCTCGCGTGCCTGTCCTGCCACGACCGGGATAGCGCGATCTTGCACGGCATGCTCAACACCTTCGATCCGACGCCGGCGGAGCCCTACAGCGGTGACGAGAAGGAGACCTGCGCCTCCTGCCACGGCGTCGATCGGCAGTTCGCGGCGGACAAGGTGCACGCCATCTCCAGGCCGTACAAGCCGCCCTATCCGCGCGAGAAGAAGTAGGCGCCGTCCCTCGATCCCTCTCCAGTCCAGCCTCCCCTTCCTCCGGACCTAGAACGCCGACCGGGTTGGAGCGCCTATTGCGGCGCGACCTCGCGACCTGCTCCGGTCGCCTCGCGCCGGGCGCGATGTCACCACGTCATTCTAGCCTACGTCGTTCACCCTGACGGCCACACCGGCGGCGACGCAATGGGCGCGCTTCCGGTAGTTCGGCTCTGGATGACCTAGTAGATCCGCCTCCGGGAGCCTCACGGACGCCGCTCGGCTTCGGCGCCTCTCAGCCTTCAGATGCCGCGGCAGGATCCGATCTGAAGTTCGTACGTGGAACGGGAAATGCTGGCCCCGGCTTGGCGAACAGATACCCCTGTAGGAGGTCACAGCCGAGCGTCACGAGGGTGTCGCGCTCGTCCACGGTCTCGACGCCCTCGGCGACCACCACGATCCCTGCCCGCCGCGCGGTGTCGACGAGCCCAGCGATAATGTCCCGCTTGAGAGCCGCGCGATGGACGTCTCGCACGAGCGACATGTCGATCTTCACCATGTCCGGCCGGAGGGTAGCCACGCTGGAAAGGCCCGCGTAGCCCTCGCCGAGGTCGTCCACCGCCAGGCGGTAACCGCGACCTCGGATGTGGGCGAGCTCCTCGTCGAGCTTCGCGCCCCGGTCGAGCGACGCTCGCTCGGTCACCTCGAGCACCACACGGCGTGCCAGGGGCAGGAGGGCCTCGGCGCTGTCAGCCAGGACGTCCGCCCGCAGCTCCGACGGATGCACGTTGACAAAAATGGCCTCCAGGCGTTCGCGGTGTTCGAGCATCGTCGAGGCCACGACGGCACGGACGGCACGCCCGACCTCGTGGACCCGTCCCAGCACCTCGGCCGCTGCAAACAGCCGCAAGGGAGAGGCCAGATCCGGTTCGTGGCAGCGGAGGAGCGCCTCGTAGCCGAAGAGGGACCCATCACCTCCTCGTACGATGGGCTGGTAGGCGATCCAGATCTTCGGTAGGGCTCGCAAGAAAGCCTGCTCGGTGCCGCGCAGGTCCGCCACGAACTCGTTGCCGCCAAAGCGTGCCGCAAGAAGCTTGTTCCGCACGCGCGCCATGCGTCCGCCGTCCACGGTCGTGCGTACCACACGAAGCAGATCGTCCGGCGGAAAGGGTTTGGGGAGGTACTCGCTGACCCGCCACCGGATTGCCTCAGCAGCCGAATCCACCGACGGCGATGCCGTCATCAGCACGATGGGGACGTCCGACCGCCCGCCGCGCAACTCACGAACCAGGTCGAGGCCGCCACCGTCCGGCAGCCCAAGATCAACGACTAGGACGTCGAACTCTTTGGCCGCCAGCGCGCTACGCGCATCGGCCAGCAACCCGGCGACGAGAACTTCGTAACCCGCGCCACCGAGGAGACGAGATACAGCGCCAGCAAGAGACTCGTCGTCCTCCACCACGAGAACGGACTCGCGCAGGTGTCCCCGACCCCCCTCGTTGTCTCCCGTTGCATCGCTGCGCCGTAGCGTTCCACCCGCGCGCGCTTGCTGCGCCAGGTCACCGGAGCTCCCGAATGGGACGCCTATCTCCGTCCTCGACGGCGCGTCGGCCGAAGTCCGCACCAACCGCCAAAGCAACTCGCTCACGTCCACGGGCTTGGAGATCACAAGATCCTCTCGCCATCGGACCCCGTGCGAGCACCCGTCGTTCGTCGCTCGGTCGGACAGGATCAGTACGCGCTCGATGAGGTTTGGCCGGTCTACCTCGATCCACCGGAGAAACTGCGCCTCCCCGTCGCCATGCAGGAGCCCCTGCTCGCACAGAATCCACATTGGCTCCGCGCCGCCCTCGACCAGGGCCCGAGCAGTAGCAACAGCCTCTGCCTCGAGCGCACGGTACCCTGCGGTGTTGAGAGCGCTCACAATCGCGCGCCGTGACGGAGCGTCGCAGTCGATCACGAGAACGAGCTCGCCAGGGCGGCTCGCCGGTGACTCCGTGGACCGCGTTCGTTCGGATGCCGTGCCTTCGGAGATTGCCTGAGCGACGGCCCTCAGGAGGTCACGCGGTGGGACGGGCTTCCAGAGCATGGGCAGCTCCTCGGGCTGGCGCCGATGTACCGCGTCCGTCAAGTATCCCGAGGTCAAGATGACGCGGCAATGCGGCGCCGTGCGCGCCACGTATGCGGCCACGTCGACGCCGCTCGCCCCCGGCATCACCACATCGGTGACGACGACGCGCAAACGATCCCCGAGGGCATCGATCCGCCGCATCGCCTCCAAGCTGTCGGAGGCCACCTGCACCCGGTAGCCTGCGCGCTCGAGGACGCGCGCCGTCGCGCGCCTAAGTGACGGCTCGTCTTCCACTACGAGCACCGCCTCCCCACTCGCGGGTAGTGGGATGTCCCAGTCCCGCCCCTGGTCATGCGCTGGCTCGTCGCAGAGAGGCAGATCCACGGTGAACTGGCTACCTCGTCCCGGTGCACTCTCGACGCGTATCCGCCCTCCCACCTTCTCGACGATCGCGAAGCACGTGGCGAGCCCAAGGCCTGTTCCCTTGCCGCGCTCCTTGGTCGTGAAGAAGGGCTCGAAAATGCGTCGCTGCGTCGCCTCGTCCATCCCGGTGCCCGTGTCCGAAACGCTGAGACGCACAACCGGCCTCGCCTCCTCGTCCTGGTCATTACGCACGACGATGCGCAGCTCTCCGCCTCCAGGCATCGCGTCTCGCGCGTTGACCGCCAGGTTCAGGACGATCTGATCGAATTGCACCGGATCGATGCGCACGACGGCGGGTCGCGCAGAAGGGAGCACGCTCAGTGCGATGTCGTCGCCAAGGGTCCGGACAAGGAGCTTGTGAAGCTGCGTGAGACTCTCGTTCAGGTCCGTGGGCCGCGCGGCCGCCGGCTGCTGCCGGCAGAAGGCGAGGAGCTGGCGCGTGAGTCCCGCCGCGCGGTCGGCGCCCTTCAGCACCTCGACCACATCCGCACGTCGCTCGTCCCCCTCGGGCAGTGCGTCCCGCACGAAGGTGGCGTACGACAAGATCACGGCGAGGATGTTGTTGAAGTCGTGGGCAATCCCACCCGCGAGCTGACCCATGGCCTCCATCCTCTGGGACTGGAGGAGCTGCTGTTGCATGGTGGCCTGCTCGGCTCGCATGGCGGCATTACGCCGCTCCCGTTCGATGGCCGGAATGAGGCGCTGGAGCTTGTTCTTGGCCATGAAGTCATGCGCTCCAGCATGGATGGCCGCCACGGCGATGTCTTCATTCACCGTGCCAGAAACGATTATGAAGGGCAGGTCGAGCGAGTGCGCCTTGACGACCGCCAGAGCCTGCGGGGCGCTGAAGGTGGGCATCGAGTAATCCGAAAGCACGACATCCCAGGTGCGGCGCGCCAGAGCGTCCCCCATTGCGTCGGCGGTGTCCACACGCTCGAACGTGACATCGTAGCCCCCGCGCTTGAGTTCCCGGACGAGGAGCAACGCATCCTTCTCTACATCCTCGACGATCAAGGCTCGGAGCGGCTTCCCCATCGACTACGGACTCCTCAGGGTGGGTGTGTTCTGGTTGAGGACGAGCCAGTAGAGCCCGAGCTGCCGAACGGCATCGATGAACTGCGCGAAATCTACAGGCTTGCGGACATAGCTATTCGCTCCGAGGCTGTAACTCTGGACCAGATCCTGGTCCTCGACGGAGGAGGTGAGCACCACGACCGGAAGAAGCCTGGTCGCCGCGGTAGCGCGCAGGGTCCTCAACACCTCGAGTCCGTCGACCTTCGGAAGTTTCAGGTCGAGCAGCACAACCTGCGGCAGAACGGGCGGAGGATGCTCGCTGTAGGCCCCCCGGCCGAGGCAGTAGTCGAGCGCCTCGACACCGTCGCGGGCTACGACGATGGGGTTGAGGATGTTCCCCTTGCGCAGCGCCCGAAGGATCAACGCTTCGTCCCGTGGGCTGTCTTCCACGAGCAAGATCACCTTGTCGGTTGTCATGACGAGCGGATCTCTTCCGGAAGAGTGAAGTAGAAGGTCGCGCCTCGCTCGACCTCAGCCTCCGCCCAGACACGTCCGCCGTGCCGACCGATGATTCGCTGCACCGTTGCGAGTCCTACGCCATTCCCCTCGAACTCCGAGGCCGCGTGCAGCCGCTGGAATACGCCGAAGAGCTTATTCGCGTACGTCATGTCGAACCCGGCTCCGTTGTCGGCAACGAAATAGACCGGACAACCGTCTTGCGCGCGCGCGCCGAACTCGATGCGTGCGTGATCGCGCTTGCTCGTGAACTTCCACGCATTGCCGAGGAGGTTGTCGAACACAAGGGTGAGCAGTCGTGGGTCACCAAGACCGGCGAGGCCCTCTTGGATGGTCACGTGCACCCGCCGGCCGGCATGTCGGGACTGAAGCCGGGATACGGTGGCTCGCGCCAAGTCGGTGAGGTCCACCGGCTCACGTTCCAGCTCGCTGCGCGTCACTCGCGAGAGGGCGAGCAGGTCGTCGATGAGCTGCGCCATCTGCTGTGCCGCTTCGCGAATGAACGACAGATGCTTCTTCCCCTCGTCGTCGAGCCGGTCGGCGAAGTCCTCGAGTAGCGCCAGGCTAAAGCCATCGAGGCTCCGCAGCGGTGCGCGCAGATCGTGTGCCACGGAGTGGCAAAACGCGTCCAGCTCACGGTTTGCCCGGTCTGCAGCCTCCTTGGCGTGCTCGAGCGCCTCGCGCGATTGCTTCTCCTCGGTCACATCGCGGGCCACGGCGAATATCGTCCCGGTTCGATCTGGAGCGCAGGTCCACGCAAGCCACCGATACAACCCGTCCTTGCCCCGGTAGCGGTTCTCGAAGTGGAGCGTCGGGATCTTGTGGGCGAGCTTGTCGATCTCCGCAACCGTCGCCGCCCGATCCTCCGGGTGGACGAACTCTAGGAACGGCCTCGCCGTAAGCTCCTCGGCGGTATATCCGAGCACGTCGAAGGCCGGGTTCACTCGCTTGAAATACCCATCGACACTCGCGACGCAGAGCATGTCGAGGGACAGCGCGAAGAAGCGCTCGAGCGTCTCACGATGGTGAAGGAGCTCGACGTGCGTGCGCACCCGCGCGAGAAGCTCGCGGCCGGAAAAGGGCTTGACGAGATAGTCGTCTGCACCCGCCTCGAGCCCGGCTATGTTGGTGTCGTCACCCGCGCGGGCGGAGAGCAGGATCACGGGAACGCTCCGCAAGGTGGCGTGCGCGCGGAGGGCCCGGAGCAGGGCGAACCCGTCCATCCGAGGCATCATCACGTCGCTCAGGATGAGGTCGGGGCGGTGGAGCTCGGCCGCCTTCATCCCTTCGAGGCCATCGATAGCGGTCTCGACGACATAGAGCTCGCCGAGAAGGGACCGCATGTAGTCGCGGAGATCGGCGTTATCGTCTACGACAAGGATGCGCGCTCTCTCTGCCGGCGGGACGGAAACTGGATTGAGGGTGGTGGGCTTCGTGAACGAGACGGGGGCGCCTCCCGCCCACCGGAGCGCCTCTTGCACGAAGGGCCTGGCGCCGGCTGATGCGTCTTCGTCGCGACCCTGCTCGCGGATGCGCCCGGGTGGCAGGTGCGCAGAGCCTCGTCGGAGCGATACCGTGAAGGTCGTGCCCGAGCCGACCGTGCTGGCGACACGAACCGTGCCACCGTGGAGCGCAATCAGATCGTGTACCAGCGCGAGCCCGATCCCTGAGCCTTCATGCGTGCGCGCCCGCGCGCCCTGAATGCGATGAAAGCGCTCGAAGACGTGCGGCAGCTCTTCGCCCGGGATCCCTGTCCCCGTATCCCGCACCTCCAGCTCGACGTGGTCGCCGCACCAGCGGAGCGCCACCCGGATCGACCCCTCAAAGGTGAACTTCAGGGCGTTCGAGAGAAGGTTGAGCACCACCTTCTCCCAGAGTCCACGGTCGACGTAGACCGGCTCTGGCAGAGGGTCGCAGGCGACATCCAGGACGAGACCCACGCGCTCGACCGCCGACCGAAAGGCGCTCGCCAGATACGTGGTCGTCACCGCTAGATCGGTTGGCTCGAAAGACGCCTGAAGCCGGCCGGCCTCGAGGCGTGAGAAGTCGAGCAGCGCGTTGACGAGGCGCATGAGCCGCAAGGCGTTACGCCAGACCATCTGCAGCGCCTCGCCCGCGAGCGCTGGTTCCGATGCGCTGAGCGCGTCCTCAAGGGGCCCGATCATCAGCGTCAGGGGCGTACGGAACTCGTGACTCACGTTGCTGAAGAATGCGGTCTTGACCGCGTCCAATTCGCCGAGCCGCGCGTTCGCGTCCCGCAGGTCCCGGTTCGCGGCGGCCAGTTCGCGGCTGCGGATAAGCACCTCCTGCTCCATCTCGCGCGTGCGATCGCGCAGCTCTTCGCCCATCTCGCTCGCCCGGACGAGCTCGGTGACGTCCTCTACGCGGTGCAGGATGTAGAGCAGCTCGCCGCTGGCCGAGCGCACGGGGACGTTCTTCGGGCTCCAGTACTTGACCTGAAAGCTCCCGTCCGGACCGCGTACGTCGTACTTCTGGACGGCCATGGTGTCCGCAGCGCGCGTTGCCAGCACCCGCTCGAGAGAGGCGCGGAGGTTGCTAGTCCCATCGGCGCTGGCGTCGTCCGGGTTGTCCGGGAAAACCTCGAAAATCCCGCGGCCCAGGATCTCTTCCCTTCGGGTCATGGTGGCTGCGAGGTACGCATCACTCGCCGCCACGATCGACAGATCGGGTGCAAGCGCGAGGAGCAACGCGGGCGCGGATTCGAAGAGGGATTGAAAGTCTGGCGGCCCCGGAGGCTTGGGCCCGCGTCGGTCCACCGTCATGCCCAACCACCCCCCACGACGCGCCCCATGAACATCGGATAGCATAGCCGTCGGACTCCGACAACCGTCAGAGAGGCCGACCCGACCTAGCGAGTGGCACCGAGCCCTAACGACGCAAGTCTTGCGTTGCGCAAGGGCTTGGCCGCTGGGTCCGTTCTCGATCCTCCGCCCCGCGTGTATGGCACTCCGGCACGGTGCCTGTGGCGCCGTCTCGTGGCAGACCACCCTGACGGTGGAGTCTCGATGCGGACTCTGGGGCCGCGTCCGGCCACCGGACGCGGGCCGTCTTCGAGCGCTACAACGTGGTCGAGGAGGACGACCTTCGGGCGGCGGTAGCCAAGCTCGAGACCGGCGACGAGTTTGGTCAAGATTTGGTCAAAGTCGGGGGAGCAGAGGGGTCCTAGCAAAAAGCCCCGCTAGCTAGGTGCCAGCGGGGCTTCGACTTCTTCGCGCACCCAGAAGGATTCGAACCTCCGACCCTCGGTTCCGTAGACCGATGCTCTATCCAGCTGAGCTATGGGTGCATGAACAACGCGGCGTGAGTATGCATAAGGCGTTCGGGACGGTCAAGCCTTTCGCCCTCGGGCTGTCCTCCTCGGATTCGCGGCGGCGGCGAGCCAGAGAGACGCGGCGCCGCCCGCCCGATTTCGGCGCAACCGCCCGGGCGAACGCACCGCCCTGGAGCGGCCGCCTGGCGCGCACCGCGTGATCTCGGCCCCCTCGCCCGCCCGGCGAGCGGCACGCGCAGTGCACTTTGCCCTGTGCAGGAGGACTGCACATGTCGCATCCGAGCCGTAGCTCCGCGACGAGCCCGCGCCCGACGCGTCCCCGGCGCTGGGGCCGCGTCTCGGCCAAGCCGAGCGAGTACCTGATCGTCCTGCGCCGCGGACGCCTGCGCGCCCACGGCCCGGGCCTGAGTCGCTTTCTCTGGCCCGGGGACACCTACACCGTGCTGCCGACGACGATCCAGCGCGTGACCTTCGTCGCCGACCAGGTGACGGCGGAGCGCGTGGGCGTCGCGGTCACCGGAGTGGCCGTCTATCGCATCGCCGACCCCCTGCTCGCCTCGCGCATGCTGGACTTCTCCGAGCGCACGGCGGCACTCGACGAGCTCCAGGCCGTGCTGCGGGACATGTTCGTCGGCGCCGCGCGCCGCCTCGTGGCGAGCCTCACGGTGGAGGCCTGCCTGACCCGCCGCAAGGAGAGCCTGGCCGCCGAGCTGCTGCAGGAGATCGCCCCCGTCGTCTCGGGGCTCGGACGCGCCGACGATGCGGCTGACCAGGGCTGGGGGCTGGTGATCGACACGATCGCGATCCAGGACGTGCGCATCCTCAGCGAGAAGGTCTTCTCCGAGCTCCAGGCCCCCTACCGGGCCGAGCTCGAGCTGCGCGCGCGCCTGGCGCTGGTAGCGCGCGACGAGCAGGTCCGCCTGAGCCAGGAGGGGGCGCGTACCCGCGTGGGGCAGGCCCAGCTCGCCGCCGACCTGGCCGAGCGCACGCGGACGCGCGAGCTCACCGACGTCGAGCACTCCCTCGACGAGCACCGCGCCGCGCAGGCCGCCGAGCTCGCCGCTCGCGCAGCCGAAAGGGAACACGCCCACTCCCGCGAGCGCGCCCAGGCCCAGTGCGCCCTCGACCGGCTGCAGGAGGAGGCTCGCCTCGCGCTCGCCGAGCAAGCCGCCGCGTCGGCCACGCGCGTGGCGGAGACGCAGGCCGCCGCGGAGCGCCTCCAGGGAGAGCTACGCCTCGCGCTCGAGCGGCAGACCCGCGCGCTCGACAACGAGGTCTCCGACGCGCGCATTCGCTACGAGCTCGTGACCCGCGCCCTCCCGGCGCTGGCGCAGGCCCTCGCGGGGAGCCTCGGCCCGGTGCAGATCACGCAGATCTCCTCGGGCGAAGGGCGTGGGCTGTCGTTTCTCGCGGAGGCGCTCGGCCAGCTCCTGGCGCTGGGCCAGGCCGCGGGGATCGAGCTGCCCGGCCGCTCCGCGCCGCCGGCGGCAGATTGATCTTCCCCCTACGCGTCTCGCAGCTCGCGCTCGGCCTGCAGCCAGTCCTCGACGTCGCAGCCGTGAGCGCCGCCCCGTCCCAGGTAGAGCTCGTAGGCTCGCACGGCGACCGTCTCGTAGCTCGGCTCCTCGGGCGCCCGCACCACGAGGGGCGCGACGGCCCCTTGGCGCGGCGTACGCGTCCGCGTGCGGACTTTCTTGACCGTCACCGCGCTGGTCTCGGGAACCTTGGTGGCGCTCGACGTTCGGGTCTTCTTCGTGGTCGGCATCGCTCCCTCCTTCCGCGGACAGCTCCGCTCCGTGCGATGGCGCCCACGTTAGAGGGCCTCCGCGCGCGGGGCAAAAAATTTGCTTTTTGACGGGCCGAGTCGCGCGGAAGGAGCGGTCGGCAGAGACGCGCGGTCAGAAGGGCGTGCTCGCGTTCCAGTCGGTGTCGAACTGCGACCGGATAGCCGCGGCCGCGGCCGTCTCGGTGAGCAGCACCCCCACCTCGCGGTTGCTGTTGATCGCCGTGTAGGAGAGGTTCTGCGAGCCCACGAACACCACGCTGTCCACCACGATGAGCTTCGCGTGCACCTCGGGCTTCTTGAGGTAGCGCACGAGAATGCCGGCCGCCTTCAGGTCGGCCGCCGTCTGCAGGTTGCCGTCCTGCCAGGCCGGGTCGGCCAGGATCACGCGCACCGGGACCTTGGCCGCGGCGCGCTGCTTCACTGCCGCGAGCAGGTCCTTGTCGGTGAAGTACATGACCTCGAGGTCGAGCCGCGTCTTGGCCGAGCCCACGAAGCTCTGCAGCCTCGGGCGCGCGTTCACCGGCGAGACGAGCAGCCGCGTGCACGCCAGGTCCGGTCGCGCGGTCCCCGCCCAGTCCGCCTCGAAGATGGCCTTGAGGTCCGCCACGTCGGCCGCGTCCTTCAGGAACGCGGCGTAGTTGCGCTGGTAGGTGAGCCCCGTGTAGCTGAAGTTCGCCGAGGCCACGATCGCGGTCGCTCCGTCCACGATGGCCACCTTCGAATGCGAGAAGGTGAACTGGCTCGGCGTGTCCTTGAAGGTAATACCCGCCGCCGTGAGCCTCTTCTTGGCCGTGTCGTTCGCGTCCTGCTTCGGGTCGAGCAGCACGCGCACGGAGACGCCGCGCTTCTTGGCCGCCTCGAGCTGGTCGAGCACGTTGTCCTTGCTGAGCTCGTAGAGGAGCAAGAGGATCTCGCTCTTCGCGGCGCCCAGCAGCGTGACCAGCCTCGGCTCGAGCGGCGTCGGACCGATGAGCGCCTCCGCCCCCGGGTTCCGCACTCCGTAGGGGTCGCAGGCCTCTGGGCCGGCATCGGCCGGCGGGAGGTTCCCCCGATCTCCGAGCCGGCCGTCGGTGAGCCCGCGGTCGCGCGTGGCCCCTCCCTCTTTGGCGGCCCCGCGATCACCTACGGCTTGCCCCTGGTCGGCGGCCACACCCCCGTCCTCCGAGGACGAGGAGCCGCTACAGGCCACCGCAAGAAAGAGCGTGAAGGGAACGACGAACAGCCGTGAAGACCACATGGAGGCGGAACATAGCAGAGTGGCGGAAGGATGCCCACGACCCCGGCGCGGTCGGCCGACCTCCCGCCGCAGGCGAGGAACGTCAGGGCCCGCGCATGGAGATCCCCCGACCTCGCGCCCTCGCCCGAGCTGCCGCGGTGTGTCCGCCCATGGTTGTGAAGAGGCTCCAGCATACTGCGGTGCAACGGCAAAGGCTAGCCCACGATCGCGAGAAGGTGTTAAATTACAGTAGAGTACAGGTGCCTACATAGGCCCCGCGCTTTCCCAAGCTCTCAGAAATTCCAGGGGATCGGCCGCACGCGCCTCGCCCAGCGCTGCATGCCGCACCGCGTCTTCCGGTGCCCGTGCACCTGAGGTACCATCGCCGCCTTCCCCGCGAAGGAGCGCCCATGCCCGAGGTGATGGTCCCCTGCGGCACCCAGATGGTGCCTTTTCCCCTCGACGAGAGGGTCGAGCAGGTCTCGCAAGGCGCCTCGCTCGGCATCCCGGCCCAGAGCGACCTCGCCGCCGCGGTGCGACCCACCGTCGAGACGCCGCTCGATCGGCCGCCCCTGCGCGAGCTGGCCCGCCGCGCGAAGCGCGTCACCGTGGCCTTCGACGACCCCACGGTCCCCTGCTACGCCCCGCTCTGGGAAGAGGCGCTGGGCCAGATCGTGTCGGCGCTCGTCGCCGGCGGGGTCGCCGAGGAGCAGATCACCCTGCTCTGCGCCAACGCGCTCCACCGGCAGTTCACCTTCGAGGAGCTCGCGCGCACCATCGGCCGGCCGCTCGCCGAGCGCTTCCGGGGACGGCTCCTCTGCCACGACGCCGAGGACGCGGCGAACATGGTGCACCTCGGCACTACCTCGAACGGCTACGAGGTGGAGCTGAACCGCCTCGCCGTCGAAACCGACCTATGCGTCTATCTCAACACGTCGGTCTTTCGCGCCTTCAACGGCGGGTGGAAGTCGATCTGCGTCGGTCTCGCGACCTATCGCTCAATCCGGCACCACCACAGCCCCGACGTGATGTCCATGTCCACCGAGAAGAACCGCATGCACGAGATCCTCGACGAGATGGGGGAGCTCGTCGTGGCGCGGCTCGGCGAAGACCACGTCTTCAAGGTGGAGACGGTGCTCGCGAACCCGCTCCAGGTGGGTCGCATGTGGGGCGGCAGCGTGCGCGCCACGCGGCAGGCGGTGCTCGACCTGCAGCGCGAGCAGACCCAGTCGCGGCGGAGCCTCCTCGCGGAGAAGGCCGACATCGTCGCCTACGGAGTGCCGGCCTGGAGCCCGTACGCGGCCTACGCCGGCATGAACCCGCTCCTCACCCTGGTCTCGACGGGGCTCGGCTACCTGGGCGGCGTGATCGAGGCGCTCGGCAAGCCCGGCTGCTCGGTGATCCTGGCCACCCCGTGCCCCGACGAATGGGACGAGGCGCACCACCCCACCTACCGCGAGGTCTGGAACGACATCCTCTCGAGCTCGCGCGACCCCTACGCGATCCGCGCGGCGCACGAGGCACGCTACGCGCAGCACGCGGGCTATATCGCTAAATACCGACATAGCTTTGGCTTCCACCCCGTGCACGGGATCATGGCCACCTTTCCGCTGAAGCGCCTCCGGCACGCCTCCCGCGTCTTCGTCGCCCACGCCGAGCGGCCGGAGCTCGTGCGTCACCTCGGCTTCGTACCGACGGCCACGCTGGCCGACGCGCTCGCGCAGGCCCGCGAGCATCACGGCCCGGACGCGCGCGTGGCGCTGGTTCGTTACCCCATGGCCTTCAACCGTCAGTGACGGGCCTCCGCCACTCGCGGCCCGAGGAGACGCCTCGTGATCACGCTCTATCAATTCCCCACCGCGTGGGGCCTTCCCAACCTGAGCCCCTTCTGCATGAAGGTGGAGACCTACCTTCGCATGGTCGAGCTGCCCTACCGGGTCGTGGCCGGCCTCGAGATGCGCAAGGCGCCGAAGGGGAAGATGCCGTACATCGAGGACGCCGGGCGGCTCGTCGCCGACAGCGGCTTCATCCTCGAATACCTGAAGGAGCGCTACGGGGACCCGCTCGACGGGGCGCTCTCCCGGGAGGCGTGGGCGAAGGGGCACGCGGTGCGACGCCTGCTCGAGGAGCACTTCTACTTCGTCGCGGTCCACCAGCGCTGGATCGCCGACGCGGGCTGGGCGCTGGTGAAGGAGGCCTTCTTCTCCTCGCTCCCCGCCTACCTGCGCGTGGTCGGCGCGCCCATCGTGCGGCGCAAGATGCGCTCGATGCTGCACGCCCAGGGAGTCGGCCGCCACAGCGTCCCCGAGCTGCTCCACCTCGGCAAGCTGGACCTCGACGCGCTCGCCGCGACGCTGGGCGACTCCGAGTTCCTCCTCGGAGCGGCTCCCTCGTCCGTGGATGCGACGGTCTTCGCCTTCCTCGCCAACGTCCTCTGGTCCCCCGTGCCGACGGAGCTCAAGGACCACGCCCGAACGCACGCGAACCTGGTGGCCTACACCCACCGGATGCGCGAGCGATACTTTCCGGAGATGGAAGCCGGTCGCGCCGAGTGAAGGCCCGGCACGGAAGGCGCTGATCGGGTTGTGGTGGTCGAGGCGCGCGGCCCAGGGGTCCCGTCGACACAGAAACGCGTTGTTGCGTGATCAAACATGGTCGCATTGGCCGCGAGGCGCCCGGCAGGCAAGGAGCGCCGAGCACCGGAGCGGAGCAGCCTTGTGGCGCTGTGAGCACCGGAGCGCAGGCGCGACACAGCCTGCCGGGATGGATCGCGGC
>JADLHG010000053.1 GCA_020848905.1 Deltaproteobacteria bacterium | reverse complement strand
TCGCGCGGCTGCAGTCCCGGTGCATCACCGCGTTGAGGATGACCTCGCGCAGCGCCTCGGCGGGCACCGGCAGCCGGTCCTCGCGGAAGATGCTGCCCTTCGGGAAGCGGGCCGAGAGCGGCAAGGTGCTGAGGAGCTCGACCGCGACATAGTCGTCGTAAGTGTAGCGGTGGGGGCGGCGCGCCGGCAGCACTCGACGCGAGCGTAGCCGAGCGCGTAGGCGATCCCGAAGGTGGGGGGCGCCGACTTCCAGGGGGATCTCTGCGGCTTCGTGCGCGGCTCGGGCACGACGCTCTTCGTGATCGGCGTCGGCAACGACGGCGCCCGCGTGTTCTCCTTCGATGTGGCGAAGCGCGCGTTCGCGTCGGGCGCCCCGCTCTGGATCCCGCACCCCGACTGCAGGGACGGCAAATGCCCCGCCAGCCCGAGCCCGACAGCCTACCCGTGGGTCTGCCGCGGCACGACGGTGAAGAAGGGCAACAAGACCTTCCTCTACCTCGTGGATTTCAAAGGCGCGGGGGCCCAGCCGACCGCCGGGGGCATGCACCTCGCGGTCGCGGACGTGACCGAGCTCGCGAAGGGCAACGCCTCGCTGGTCGCCACCTACGGGGTCGGCTCGAGCCCGTGGCTCACGACGAAGCGGGTGCTCCGGGGCATCGCCGCGATGGGAGAGAAGGTGTTCGTCGTCGAGCCGTCGTGGTCGCGCCAGCTCGCGGACGACAAGCTCCCCCGCAAGACGCACGTGTGGGCTCTCCCGACCCTCGCAGACGGCAAGCTGGACCTGGCCGCGCGCACGGCCCTCCTCGGCGACACCGCCGACGACACGTGCGGCTCGACCAACAACTGGGTGCCCGGCCTCACCGTGGTGGGGACGGGCACGGGCGCGCGCATGTTCCTCGGGAACGACGACGGGATCTCGGTCTTCGGCCCCGGGGGCGCGAAGCTCGGCGACGTGGACGTGTCCAGCTACGGCTCCCTCGTCACCTCGTTCGGGCTCGCGCCCGACGGCAAGCGCCTCTACGCGATGCCGAACTGCAAGAGCTCGAAGGCGAAGGCGAAGGTCAAGGCGGGGCCGGCCGGGTCGAAGGTGGTGACGCTGGACCGCCACGCGACCGTGGTGCTCGACGTGTCGACCTCGGGCGTGCCCGGGATGCTCCACGTGGACCGCGATCTGGACGGTGACGGCTCGGCCGATGGCGGCATCGACATGGAGTTCCTCCACCACAAGGGCAGGCTCCTGCGCTGGTGCGCCGACTGCAGCGGCGTCGTCCCGCCGACCTCCTATACCGGTCCGGAGATCGCCGTCGGGCAGAAGACTCTCTTCCTCCGCGGCACGGGCATCCAGGGCAGCGGCACCACCTCGATCAGCAGCGCCGGGCTCGGGCAGGTGGGTGACGTCGGCCTCTACGACCTCGGCACGGGGCGGGGCGCGGTGCTCCGCGGGCACGATCTCTGGCTCCACGGGCCGTCCTCGCGCTGGGGGTTCGACCTGGAGCCGAGCAACGCCGCGATGGACTACTCGGGTGACGTCTCCGTCGCGGCGCTGCTCTTCGTGCCTCGCCGGGGGCGCTGACGCGGCACGGGCCTCGCCGTTCCGGCGCGGCGGCACCGCCTGCTCGGCGGGTGGAGCGGGCTCTGCCGAGGGGTGCCCCTGGGCGCGGGCTCGCGGTGCCTCGCGGACGGACCCTCGCTCACGGATCGGCTCCGCCGGCCAGCCGCGCGAGCGCGGTCGTCGTCGCCCAGTTGCGGATCGTCATGGTCTTGTAGACCGGCATCGCCACCAGGCGGCTGAGCTTGCTCTTCGCCGCCTCGAGGATGAGCCGCCTGAAGTAGAGCACGCCCGTCCCGGCGTGGACCTCGTCGACGCCGGGCGCGCGCGGCACGACCTCGAGCACTGCCGCCGAGCTCACCTTCGGCGCCAGGAAGAGGACGTCGTACCGGTAGCTCTCGGGCTCCGCGCCGAACCTCGCGGGCGCGCGCCCTACCACGCTCCGCAGCTGCCCGGCGGTCCGGAGCATGACGGGTACCCTCACGACGAAGCGGCGCTCGATCGCGGTCTCGAGCCGCTCCACCACCGCCGCCGCCGCCTCCCCCGACTCGAAGACGACGTTGCCGCTCTGGATGTACGTGACCACCGCGGTCATGCCCGCGCCCCGGAAGCACTCCGCGAGCGCCCCCATCTGGATCACGTTCTTGCCGCCGACGTTGATCCCACGCAGGAGCGCGACGTACCGGCTCACGCTCGCGCCCTATCACACGAGACCCGACGATGCTCGCGACCACGCGCTGCGTGGCAGGCGAGGCCCAGTCGCGGAGTGTTTCCGTCACGACCTGACCCCCATCCAGCTCGGCCTCGGAGGCAGCCATCGCGGCGTGCGGCGCGGCGCGCTCCTCCTACGAGGCGCGCGGCCAGCCTGGAGCCGCCGCGGAGCTCTGCCGCCGTGCCGCCGCCGCCATGCGAGCGCGGGGCGAGGGCGACTTCTGCGACTGGTGCTTGGACGACTTGCTCGAGAACGCTCAGCGACTCGAGTCCGCGGCGTCCGCTTCACTGCCGCAGTGCACCTGAGCGGTCGGCGACGGCGCCGACCCCGGATCGCGCCGGGTGGAGCGCCGGCGGGTGGGCTAGAGACGCGCGCGCGCGCGATGCCACCGGAGGGGTCGCGCCTCGGCCTCGCGCGCGACGAGGCGCTTGGCCTCGAGGTCGAGCTGCACCGTCTTGATCCACCAGAGCGCCTTCGCACCACCGGGCCAGAGCGACTCGGGCAAGCGGGGCAGCACCGCCTCCACCATCTCCGCCTGCGTGAGCCCGGGCGACCTGGCCGGCAGTGCCCTCAAGAGCGCGGCGCGCATCGCGAGGTATTTCTCCTCGTCCACGCGGTTCGCCCGCCCGGGCGTGTTGACGTTCTCCACGACGACCTTGGGCTTTGCGGCCATGCCGGGAGCATGGGGCCGGGCGCGCGGAGCGGGAGCCGCGGTGGGGCACGCGATCTTCGGACCGCGCTCGGCTCCCTCCCAACCCCCGGGCTCTCTGGCGGGTGGTCGCCCGGCCGTATGGATCGGCGTGGTCCGCCGTGAGGTCCCGATCGGCTCGCGCGCTACGGCCCGCGCCCGGCTCTTTCGCGAGCCCGCACGGCCTCGTCCTCGCACGCGCCGCTCGGGTCGCGCTCGGCTTCCCACCTAGCCCCCCCTACGGCCGGCAGGTCGTCTCGATCCCGCCGTCGCCCCACGTCCACCGGAGGGTGCCGGCGTCGACGGTGATCACGCCGCACGTCCCGTTCGAGTAGCAGGCCTCGCTGGTCGCGCAGTCGATCCGGATGGAGGGATCGCTCGTGGGCAGCTGCCCCGCCCCCGTTCCCCGGCAGCCCTCCTCGGTGACGTAGCTCACCTGCATGTAGAAGGACTCGCCAGCGCTCTGGCCGCAGCCGTACCTGGAGATCGCGCAGATCGCGCAAGTCTCCGGCCCCGCCTGCCCTCCGCCCTCGGCCTCGCTGGCGCAGCCGAGGGCAGCGAGCGCCGCCAGGAGGCTAGCGAGAGCCAGCCGGGACATCCCGGGTCTCCTCCCAGCACTGGCCAGCGCCGTCGGCGCACGCCCGCCAGGCGTCAGCGGGAGGCGCCACCACGAGCGCGCCACCGGTGAGCAGCACGCCCGCCGCCGCCGCGCCCTCGAGCACCGTCCGCCCCGAGCCGTCGGTCGCGCCGGGGACCTCGAAGGCGGCGGTCGCGGGATCGAGCGGCGCGCGCAGCCGCAGCTGCACGCCTTCTGTCACGACCGACTCGCGCTGGCCCAGGCACTCGATGCCCCTCAGCACGCAGCTCCCAGCCGCAACGCCTCTCTGGGTGACGAGGCGCGCAGCGTCGCCCGCGGTCACCGTGAGGGGCTCGCTGAAGTCGAGGTACATGAGGAGCGGGTCCTTCTCTCCGCTGGTCCGCGCAGCCACCAGGTGCGGGAAGCTCCCGGTGAAGAAGTGCACCGACCACGCGCCCCCGTGCTCCGCGCCCACGACGCGCAGCTCCGCGTCCTGCTCGAGGACGAGCCAGTGCCAGCGGTCCGGCTCGAGAGGGGTCTTCGCGCGGAGGCGGAAGTACGGCTCAGTACCCGGCTCTGTCTTGCTCACGTCCTCGAACACGACCTCGGCAGCGACGCGAGCTCCCGCCTCGTCCACGTAGGCGGCGCGGGCCTCGATGACGGGCGTGATGGCCGCGAGCGTGCCGCTCGTCGGAGTCCACGAGAACCCGAACAACCCGCTCGTGTCCACGTTCGTCCCGCCCCGCCGGCCGCTCCGGGGCAAGAGCCCCACGGGCCGGGCCGGGGCAGCGTTCGACACACCGGGAGAGCCGCCGGTGCCGGCCTTGGGTGCCGGGGGTTCGTCGGGCGCCTGCGCGCACGCGAGGGAGAGGATGCCGCTGACTACGAGGATCCCGATTCGGTACATGAGTGCCTCCGTGGCGTGGGTCACTGATAGGTGAAGTTGACGAGGTTACGGGCGTGATAGTTGCTGTGATAGGTTTCCCAGGGCTGCGCCGACGTTTGGTCCGTTGGGTGGAACGAGTAGAACGATGACGCCTGGCTGCCCGTCTGGAGGCGATCCCAGAGATTGCCGGAGCTCAGACTGCAGTCGAAGCCGGCAGGTGTCGTCGCGCCAGGCTCGGGGTCTCTACAGTGATTCAGGCTGGTACAGAAGCGGTAGGTCCAGTTGTGCGGGCCGTTGAGGATCGAGTGCCCGCAGAATGAGAGCCCCTGGTAGTACTCATCGCCTTGCACCGGATCGTCCGCTTGGCCCAAGACTCCGTGCGTGGCCTCATGCGCGACGATGAGGGAGAGCAGCGTTGGGTCATCGTAGTTGCCTGGCGCGTATCCCGCGCCTGCGCAGGCAATGTTCGGGATACGCACACGGCCTGGGAGTCCGTTCGCCTGGTACCCGCAGTAGTCGCCCTTGTCGGGATGGGTCATGCACCAGTCGCACGTTGCACCTTCGCAGAACTGGCCGTTCGTGCTTCCGGCCACGTACTTCATGGCGAAGGTGCGGAGGAAGATGTTGCCATGGGTGGCCGCCAGCACGCGGAGGGCGGCGCGCTGCAGAGTCTCTTTCGCCTTCGGCCAGTTTGCATGGCTCTGTATGTTCGAGACACCGGGGTGGCACACCGTGAGCGTCCGGACGCCGGTCGCGCCGAAGGGCACGCTCTTCTGCACGTTTGCCCTGAGGACGAAGTGCCCAGCGTTATCCGTCCACGGGTATGAGCGAACGCCAATGTAGATGGCGCGCGCGGTGGTCGTCGTGCCGATGTCGATTGCCTCTCCGCCTCCAGCAAGGCCGCGTCCGCCGTTGCCGTTGTAGCTGCGCCACGTATAGTTGCTGTTGTCCGGCATCGTCGTGCTGGTGCTCGCGTACAGATCGAAGTCTGGATTGGCAATCTTGCCAGCGATAGCGTCCAGCGTCAGAACCATTCGGGTGTTGGCCGGCTGGAGGACGCTCGTGTAGATCACGTCGCCCGACTTGATCAGCAGGCCCTCCCACCGCTGGTTGACCGTGATCGGCATGTTGAGGGCTGTTGGATTCGGTGTGGCCAGGCACCGCGCTTCGACTTGGCTCACTCGGGGGATACCGTTGCGATTCACGGACGCATCCGTCTTCCACAGCACCGTGAAGTGTCGCTGGTTCCACGTCGGCGCGAGCGGCAGGAGGGCTGCCTCGCCTGTCCCCAGAGCTCCGGTCAGCCGATGAGTACCGTTCAGGTGGCCGAGGTCGAGATAGTCGTAGCTCGATTCGGTGTCGAAGCCGGCGTACATGAAGTCGACCTGCGAGACATTGCTGTTCACGAGGAGTTTCCAGCCGTGCTTCTCGTTGTGGCCGTACTTCACCGGCAGTCCCCACGCTTGATTGAACTCGCTGGCTCCGAGATCCACGGGGAAGACCTCGCCCGTGACCACACCGCAGGTGGCCTGCGTGAATGCGGCGTGCGCTCGGGGTGCTGCTGCGTAGAGGGCGGAGGCGATCGCCCCTCCGATCGCTAGCCGCGCAGCCCGGCCACTCGACCAGCGTACGCGAGCGTCGACAGCGACTGCGCGACGTCCGCTTTCGCGAAGCTGCCCGGGCTCGGATGGTCCTGCGAGGCCGCGGGCGGCCCGGCGCGCTCGCGCGTCCGCCGCAATTCCCGCTCGTCGCTTCCCCGTCCCGCCGGTCGTACGCACACTCGTTTCGCCACCCGGCGCGCCCCGCGCGCTCTTGCGATTTGTCACCGCGTCGCTCCCGCCTCGCCGCACGCTCGCCCGAGTGCGAGTGCGAGTGCGAGTGCGAGTGCGAGTGCGAGTGCGAGTGCGAGTATTGCTCGGGGTTTTCGCCTTGTCAAGCGGAATTCGTCGAAGCCGGGCGCTGGTGGCTCGCGGGAGGGGGCGGCCTCCCGGCCGGGGTTCGTGGAGGGAACGCCGAGCGGGGTGCGGGGAACGGGTCACGTACTCCCAACCCCCGGGCCCTCTGGCGGGTGGTCGCCCGGCCGTATGGGTCGGCGTGGTCCGCCGTGAGGTCCCGATCGGCTCGCGCGCTACGGCCCGCGCCCAGCTCCTTCGCGAGCCCGCACGGCCTCGTCCTCGCACGCGCCGCTCGGGTCGCGCCCCGCTCCCCACCTAGCCCCCCCTACGGCCGGCAGGTCGTCTCGATCCCGCCGTCGCCCCACGTCCACCGGAGGACGCAGGCGTCGACGGTGACCTCGAACCTGGCCGAGTACCCCGACGATCCCGCCAGCGCCGAGTGCGTCGCCTCCGTCTGCCAGGCGCGCGGCCAGCCTGGAGCCGCCGCGGAGCTCTTCCGCCGTGCCGCCGCCGCCATGCGAGCGCGGGGCGAGGGCGACTTCTGCGACTGCTGCTACGACAGCTTGCTCGAGAACGCTCAGCGACTCGAGTCCGCGGCGTCCGCTTCGCTGCCGCAGAGCATCTGAGCGGTCGGCGACGGCGGCGACGCCCATGGCGCCGACCCCGGATCGCGCCGGGTGGAGCGCCGGCGGGTGGGCTGGGGCGGGTTGCTCTCCCGCCTACGGTGTGGCGCCCCACGCGCCGCTGCCGAGCAGCGCTCCGTGCAGCGCGTCGAGGCGGAGGTACTCGCCGCGCTGCGCGCCGTGACCATCGTCCTCGAGCAGGTTCTGGACGTTCCAGACGATGCGGCGCTCGCCGTAGTGGTAGGTGATCCCCGCCTTCCAGGGGGCCGTGCCCTCGGCGAACTGCTGCGAACGCGTGATGCACAGCGCCGCCTCACGCGTCATGACGCGCGCGCGATCGCAGGCCTCCGGGTCCTGCCCCCCGAGGTCGCGCAAGCAGTCCTGTACGGCGGTGTCGACCTGAGCCGGTGGCTCCGCCGCACCCTCGCCCCCCGCCGGCGGGGCCACGAGCACGGCGAGGTCGTCGTCCCAGCCGTAGCCCTTCGCGGAGTCGTACTCGGCGATGCAGTCAGCCGCCGTCGTCGCGCCCGCGGCCGAACCCGATCCCCCTCCGTTCGACGCGCAGCTCGAGCCGATCGCGGATAAGGCAAGCGAACTGCGAATTCTCGTCCTCGGGTCCGGGGCGATTCGCCCCCCGCCGCCTGAACCCCCACCCCGCACGGAGGCTGCGGCACCGGATCTGGCATCCGGCTGCTCGACGGCGG
>JADLHG010000052.1 GCA_020848905.1 Deltaproteobacteria bacterium | reverse complement strand
TCTTCGATCGCGCGACGAGCGAGCTGGTGGAGCACGGGACGTTCCAGCCGTACGGGGGGCGTGAGACGGACTACCGCCCGGAGCGATGGGAGGGCTTCCGCGAGGACTACGGCTTCACGGGGAAGGAAGAGGACGTCGAGGTCGCGCTGACGTACTTTGGGTATCGGTACCTGAGCACGGCGCTCGGCCGCTGGGCGAGCGCGGACCCGCTGACGGTGCACGGGCGTGCACGGGCTGGGAGCGGACTGGAACGCCTACGCCTACGTGAGCGGGCGGGTGCTGCAGGCGGTGGATCCGGTGGGGCTCACCGAGGAGAGCGACGGCACCACGGGACCCACCGAGTTCGAGTACGTCCACGGCCTCGATGCGGATGGGAATCAAATCGTCGCCTTCTACCTGACCAACAACGACTACGCGCAGCGGGAGCCCGAGGCGGCTGCGAGCGGCGAGGTCCCAGCAGCCTCGCCCCCTCCGAAGGGGACCTTCAGGGCCCGGCGCTCCGAGGCGGCCGCGGCGGGCGTCGGTGCAGGGGCGGTCGACATCGTGGAGTCGCCATTCCGGCTGGCGGAGTCGCTGACCCGCCTCTCCGTCAACCCAGGCGCCGGCACGGTGGCAGACGCCCACGGCTGGGCGGCTGACCGCATCGCGCGGCTGCGGCCGCCGCGACCAGCCGACCCGGTCACGGCGCTGAGCTACGACGAGCAGCGATTCGGCGTCGCGGTGTTCGCGACGATGGTCACCGTCCTCGGCTCCGCGATGGCCGGCGGCGCGCTGCCGCCAGTTCCCAGGTTCCGGTTGCCGCTGCCGGGGGCCGCGACGGGCACAGGTCGAACGGCGCAAGCTGTCGGAGGCGCTGCCAGGGGTGCTCAGGGCGCCTTCAGTCGCATCCTTGGCTTCACGGACCGGAACCTGCAGAAGGGTTTCACCAAGCACGGCGCCGACTTCAGCCGGGCCGTGAACCAGCACATCAATGCGCCGGGCGTCAGGAGCATCACCGGCACGTACCGCGGGAACCCCGTCACGCACTACATCGACCCGTGCACGGGCTTGAACGTGATCGCCGACCAGGCGGGGAACTACGTCAGCGGCTGGCGACTCGGCGCAGAGCAGCTCGAAAGCGTTCTCACGACCGGGAGACTGTTCTGATGTCGGGCGTAACGCTCACGCTGACCGCCGACCAGGCGCTCGTGCTCTTCGATTGGCTCGCGCGCGAAGACGGCAAGGGTGCGCTACCCACCGAGCATCAGGCCGAGCAGAACGTGCTGTGGGAGATCGAGGCACGGCTCGAGAAGAGCTTGGTCGCGCCGCTCCAACCGGACTACGAAGTACTGCTCGCTGCAGCACGCGAGCGGCTGGTGGCAGGCGGCGAGTGACCGCACCCCCACGCCCCGCTCGCTTGCCACATCCCAGGCGCGGGGGTGGAAGGACTTGAAGGCTCCAGCGCGGCAGGATACGAATCGTCTGTCTGTAAAGTCCGAGGACGCCGTGCCGTATCATGTCTCCCGCCGCCCCGACCAAGACCACGACGCTCCTCCGGCTCGCCCGGAACGGGCCGGTGCGCGCTCGGGACCTCGACGATGCCGGCATCCCGCGGGCCTACCTCAAGCGGCTCTGCGATCGAGGCCTGCTCGAGCAGGTGGACCGCGGCCTCTACCGGCTCGCCGACGCGCCGGTGACCGAGCTGAGCTCCCTCTCCGAGGTGAGCAAGCGCGTCCCGCATGCGGTCATCTGCCTGCTCAGCGCGCTCCAGGTCGACGGCCTGACGAGCGAGGCCCCGCACGTGGTCTGGGTGCTCATCGACCGGCACGCGCGCATGCCGAAGGTGAGTTCGCCGACGCTCGAGGTCATCCGCGCGAGCGGTGGAGCCCTGGGGCATGGCGTCGAGAGACGCCTCATCGACGGCGTGAAGGTGCAGCTCACCTCGCCTGCGAAGACCGTCGCCGACTGCTTCCGGTTCCGTCGTCGCACCGCTTCGAGCCCTTCGCCGGCATCAGCGCACCCATGATCGCCATGATCAACACCCAGATCATCCTGCACGCTCCTTTCGTCTTGGAACCGCAGAATTTCCGGAACGGGATGCAGCAGATTTTCCGGAACCATCAACCTCCGCGCTGCATCGCGGGGCTGAGCGAAAGAGAGGGTCAGTCTTGGTCGGGGTCGAGCTTGCCCAGAAGGCGGTGCCCCTCGAACACCGTGAGCACGACGATGCCGTCGCCGACGACCCGGTAGACGATGCGGTACGTGCGCTGGAAGACCTCGCGCACATCGTCTCGCGCGATTTCCGGGACGACTCGGCCCGTGCGCGGCATCTTCGAGGCCTTCACTGCGCGCTGCCTGAGCTTCTCGACCCACGCGCGGGCGGCGGTGGGGTTATCGGCCGCGATGTACTCGCCGATCGCCATCAGATCGGCTGCTGCGCGCTCGGTCCAGCGAAGCATCACTTCTTCTTGGTGGGCTTTCTCACCGAGCCGAAGCGCGCGTCGAGGCGATGGCCGAGGTCCTCGTCGCTGATGACTCGACCCGCGTCGAGATCGCCGAGCCCGTCCTGAACGGCCGCAACGAAACGCGCTTGGGTCGTCAGTCGGTCGAAGTCTTCGGGCGCGAGCATCACCGCCGCCGCCTTCCCGTTCTGCGTCACGACGAGCGGTCGGCGTCTGCCCCGGAGCGCCCGGATCTTCTCGGAGAGGTGGGCCTTCAGCTCGCCGATGGGAACGATGTCCTCCGCGACCTGCAGGGCGGAAGTGGGACCATTTGCTGACCTGCCCATGGGACAAGATATTGTCCTCTTAGGCGGGAAGGGCAAGAAGGAAGTCGTCCCGCCTCCCTCAGCAGCGGAGTTGCTCGACGGCGCGGACGAGGTCCTCGCCGCTCGGGTGCGTGTAGCAGGTCATGATCGCGCTTCGGCGCAGCCCCGAGGGAGACCGCGCCGCGCAGAAGGTCGCGGATCGCCTCGGCGAGGCCGGGCTCGAGTGCTTCCGCGCGGTGTTTCCGAAGGGCATGGACGCGAACGACTTCCTGCTCAAGTCGCCGGGCGGCTTCGAAGCGCTGCTCCGGCAGGCCGAGCCGCGCGAGATCGTCTGGGTCGCGCACCGTGTCGTTCGTGACGAAGAACTCCACCGCGTGATCCCGGCCCTCGCACACGCCGTGCTCCGGATCAGTTGGGCTTGCCGGCCGGCGACAATTGCTCCTGCCGGCCAGCGCCTGGTGGATGCCGCAGGCACGAGCGCCCGTGCGCCGCGAGCGGAGCACGGGGAGGCGCGTCGCTGGGCGAGGCTGGCCCTCCCGTCGCCGGGCGACGTCGTCTATCCTGCGCGGAGGAGCGCCCCGCGATGCTCGTCGTCACTCCGCCC
>JADLHG010000051.1 GCA_020848905.1 Deltaproteobacteria bacterium | reverse complement strand
CCGCCGCACCGTCTCGGCGAAACGCACCGGCCGGCGCAGGTTCTCGAACCAGTACTCGGCCTCGAGCGCCGTCCCGGAAAGCGGCCCCGCCCGCACCGTGGAGTAAAACGGTACGGCCGAGGCGCGCGGCTGGACCTCTCCGAGCAGCGCGAGCAGCTCGGAGCGCAGCGGCTCGACCTGCGGCGAATGCGAAGCGACGTTCACTTTGACCGACCAGGCGAAGAGCCCGCGGCGCTCGAGCTCGGCGAGCAGCTCCGCCACGCGCTCGGCGCGCAGGGCCAGCACCAGGTTGCGCGGACCGTTCTCCGCGGCAACGCATAGCTCCTCCTCGGGGGCCGCGAGCAGCTCCCCGAGCTCGGCGCGGCTCGCCTCCACCACCACCATCCCGCCTTCGCCCTGCACCCGGCCGAGGAGCGCGCTCCGCCGCACGATGACCCGCGCCGCGTCCTCGAGGGAGAGCGCCCCCGCGAGGCAGGCCGCCGCCACCTCCCCCATGCTGTGCCCCGCCACGGCGTCGGGAAGCACCCCGAGCTCCGCGAGCTCCGCCGCGAGCCCGAGCTGCATGGCGAAGACCATCGGCTGCACCACCGCCACCCCCTCGAGCGGCCCCGCCGACGGCCCCGCCGCGAGCCGCTCGACCACCGACCAGCCGAGGAGCGGCAGAAGCACCCGGTCGCAGCGTTCGAGCGCCGCGCGGAAGGCCGGCCGCTCGCGCAGCCCGTGCGCCCCCATCCCTGGCCACTGCCCCCCCTGCCCCGAGCAGACGAAGACCAGGCCCGGGGCGAGGGGCTGGCTCGGCGCGCGCGCGGCGTCGAAGCGCTCGCGTTCCTCCGCCACCGCCCGCGCCAGCTCGGCTGGGCTCCGACCCACCGCCGCGAGCCGCCACGGCTGGTGTTCGCGCCGGAGCGCCGCCGTACGGCAGAGCTCGGAGAGCTGCGCCTCGGGGAGCGCCGAGAGCTGCGCCTCCACCTTGCGGCAGAGCGCGAGGAGCGCCCCCGGACTCTTGGCCGAGAGCACGAGGAGCTCGGGGGCCGGGCCGCTTTCAGAACCCACGTTCGCTTTGGCGCTCGGGGCCGCCTCGGAGGTCCGGAGCGCGGGCGCCTCCTCGAGCACCACGTGCGCGTTCGTGCCGCTCAGGCCGAAGGCCGAGACCCCCACCGCGCGCGGACGCTCTCCCCGGGGAAAGGGGGTGGGGGCGGTGGGGACCACCAGCGGGAGCGCCGTCCAGTCGACGTGCGGGGTGAGGCGCTCGAGGTGCAGGTGCCGCGGGAGCTCCTCCCGCTCGAGGCAATAGATGGCCTTGAAGATCCCCGCCAGCCCCGCGGCGGCCTCGAGGTGTCCGACGTTGGTCTTCACCGTGCCGACGGCGAGCGGCGCTCGCCCGGCCCCCTCCTCGACCAGCACCGCCCCGAGCGCCCCGAGCTCGATCGGATCTCCGAGCGCCGTCCCGCTGCCGTGCGTCTCCACGTACCCGAGCGCCGAGGGGGAAAGCTCCGCCTGCGCGAGCGCGCGTCGCACCACCTCGCGCTGCGCGGCGCTCGACGGCGCGGTGAAGCTCGAGCTCCGCCCGTCGTGGTTCACGGCCGAGCCGGCGAGGAGCGCGAGGACGCGGTCCCCGTCGGCCTCGGCGTCGGCGAGGCGCTTGAGGACCAGCACCGCGCACCCCTCGCCGCGCGTGTAGCCGTCGGCCCGCGCGTCGAAGGTCTTGCACCGGCCGTCCTTGGCCAGGACCTCGACCTGCGAGAAGAGGATGTGCGCGTGGGGGGCGAGCATCAGGTTCACCCCGGCCACGAGCGCGAGCTGGCACTCGCCGGTGCGGAGCGCCTGACAGGCGAGGTGCGTGGCCACGAGCCCGCTCGAGCACGCGGTGTCCACGGGGAAGTTCGGCCCGCGCAGCCCGAGCGAGAAGGAGAGGCGACCCGCCGCCGCGCTGAACGAGCTGCCGCTCGCGCCGATGGGATTGGCGAGCCGCGGGTCGGAGAGGACGCCGGAGAGCAGGCTGTAGTCGTAGCTCGCGATGCCGAGGTAGACCCCGGTCGCGCTGTCCGCGAGCGCGCGCACCGGGATCGCCGCGTCCTCGAGCGCCTCCCACGCCACCTCGAGCAGGAGCCGCTGCTGCGGGTCGAGCCACGCGGCCTCCCCGGGGGCGATGCCGAAGAAGGGGGCGTCGAAGCCCGCCACGTCCACGCCCTCGAGGAAGCCCCCCCAGCGGGCGTAGCTCTTGCCGGGAACGCCGGGGCTCGGGTCGTAGTAGGCCTCGACGTCCCACCGCTCGCGCGGCACCTCCACCACCGCATCCGTTCCGCGGCGCAGCAGCTCGAAGAAGGCCTCGGGGTCGTTCGCGCCGCCGGGGAAGCGGCACCCGAGCCCCACGATCGCGATCGGTTCGTGCCGACGCGCCCGCGACGCACGCCGGGAAGGGGTGGCGCGGACGGCGCTCGTCGCGGCGACCCCCGAGAACGGAGGCTCCGCAGCCGACGCAGCCGACGCGGACTCCTCGCGCACGCTCGCCGCGGGCTGCTCACCGAGCGTCTGCGCGAGGTGGGCCGCCATCCGACCGAGGGTCGGATGATCGAAGAGCAAGGTCACGGGAAGCGACCTGCCGACGAGGGCGGCCACGGCGTTCCGGAGCTCGATCGCCAGGAGCGAGTCGAAGCCGAGCTCGGCGAGCGGACGTTCCATTTCGATGGGCTGCGCCGCGTCGAGCCCGAGCACGCGCACGATCTCCTGCCGGAGCGCCTCGGCCACCTGCGCCACGCGGCGGGCCCCGGAGAGCCCCGCCACGCGCGCGGCGAGCGGAGAACCTCCCGCGCCCCCCGGGCCAGCGGACGGCGCACCCCCGAGCTGCTCGGCGAAGAGCGGCGCGGCCCCGGGCGAGAGGCGGCTTCGCGCCACCTCCCAGTTCACCGGACAGACGAGGAGCTGCGCCTCGGGAGCCTCGGAGGCCGCGGGGGCCGCGAAAGCAGCGAGGAGCTCGCCGAGCGCGCCGAGGGCCTCCGCGGTCGAGAGGGCCGAGAGCCCGTGGCTCTCCCAGAAGCGTCGGTGCACCGCCTCGAGCCGGGCGGCCATCCCCACCTCGGCCCAGGCGCCCCAGTCGAGGGAGAGGATCCTGCGGCCCGCCGCCCGCTCCCGCAGCGCGAGCGCGTCGAGACAGGCGTTCGCCGCCGCGTAGCTCCCCTGCCCGGGAGAGCCGGTCAGCCCCACCCCGGAGGAGAAGAGGGCGAAGAAGTCGAGCGCGTGGCCGGTCGTGGCCTCGAGCAGGTGCTCGGCCCCGTCGAGCTTCGGCGCGAGGACGGAGAGAAAGCGCGCGCCGGTCTGGTTGACGAGGAGCCCGTCGTCGAGCACCCCCGCCGCGTGCAGGATCCCTCGCAGGGCGGTCCCCGCGGCGGCCACGACCTCGATTGCGAACGCGCACTCGGAAACGTCGCCGTGGAGGAGCTCGACCTCGGCTCCGAGCGACCGGAGCTCGGCCAGCTTGCGCGCGGCCTCCTCTCCCGGCGCCGAGCGTCCGACGAGGAGCAACCGGCGCGCCCCCTGCTCGACGAGGTAGCGCGCGCAGGCCAGGCCCAGGCCGCCGAGGCCCCCGGTGACGAGGTAGACCCCGTCGGCCGCGAGCGCGAGAGCGCCGCCGCCGCCTCGCCGATGGCGCGCCAGGCGCGGCGCGTAGCTCCGTCCGCCGCGCAAGGCGAGCTCTCGTTCGCTTTGCCTGCCGAGGAGGGCCCCGGCGAGCGCGGTGGCCTCGTCCGGCGCCGCCTCGGGCGCCAGGTCCACGAGAGCCCCGATGCGGTCGGGGAGCTCGAGTGCCGCGCTCCGCCCGAGGCCCCAGAGGGCGGCCCCTTCCACCGCCCCCGTGGGAGCTACCCCGTCCACCTGCCACACGCCGCGGGTCAGCCAGACCAGGCGAGCCGGGGGCTCCCGCTCGGCGAGCGCACGCACGAGCCCCAGGCTCTCGTCGAGGAGCTCGCGCAGCGCCGCGCGCCTCGCCCCGAGCGGAGCGGCGCTGGCCATCGGCAAGGCCAGGCCCCCGAGCAAAACCGCCGTGAGGGGCGCCTCGCCCGTTTGCGTGGCGAGCGCGGGGAGCGCCTCGCCGAGCGTGCTGAACCGAAGCGCCTCTTGCCCCTCTGCCTCGAGGGCCGCGGCGAGCTCGGCGCCGAGCGGGTGCTGGCCGAGGAGGAGCCAGCGCCCCACTGGAGTCGCCCCTTGCGGCTCCTCCTGCGGAAGCGGCCTCCAGGCCACGCGATAGGTGAGCTCGCGCGGCGCCGCGGCCTCCTGGCCCAGCCTCGCGAGCGGCGTCTTGCGGAGCGCCGCCCCGACGAGCGACAGGATCCGCTCGCCCCCTTCGCCCCGGACCTCGAGGGTCCCCGTCACGGCCTCGGGGGCCGCCGTCCCGTCGCCCGCAGGGGGCTCCACCCGCGCGTGCCCCACGACCGGGCCGGTGGGTCTCTCATAGAAGGTGAGGCGCTCGATTCCGATCGGCAGGTACGGCGCCTCGAGCCCGAGCTCCCCGGACCCGAGCTCTCCCGTCGCGCTCGCCTGGGCCAGCGCCACGAGCTGGAGCATGGCGTCGAGCAGCCCCGGGTGCATCCGATAGGCCCCGGCCTCCTCGGCGTACTCCGGCGGCAGGAGCGCCGCGCCGAGCACCTCGCGACGACCGAGGGCGAGCCGCGTGTGGCCCGAGTAGCTCGGCCCGAGCGCCAGCCCGAGGCGCGCGAGCCCCTCGCGGTAGACCTCCCGCGAGAGCTCCCGCGGGCAGCGCTCGACCAGCCCCGAGAGCTCCTCGGGCTCCCCGGCCTCGGTGGGAGCGCGCTCGAGGCGCCCCTCGACGTGCAGGCGCTCGGCCGCCGCCGGCGCGTCGCGGCTCGTGACGGTGAAATAGAATGCGGCGTCTGTTTCCGGCCGGAGCGTCAGCTCGAGCCAGCGCTCGCCCTCGTCGTCCTTCTCGAAGACGAGCGGCGCCCGCAGGCTGACGTCCACCAGGCTCAGCGCCCCCGGCCCGAGGACCCGCTCTCCGGCGGAGAGCGCGAGCTCGAAGAAGCCCGCGGCGGGGAAGATCGTCCGGCCGCCGAGCGCGTGCTCGCCCACGAAGGCCGGCGCGTCCCGGCCCACCCGCCCCCGAAAGACGTGGTGCGCGGGGCTCCCGTGGCTCTCGCGCTCGACGAGCAGCGGGTGCGCCGCCGGCGGACGCGCGCCCGTCGCGGCCCAGGCCGGCGGCCCTTCGACCCAGTACGGCCGGTGCTGCCACGGATAACTCGGCAACGGCCGCACCCGCCCCGTCGGATAGACCGCGCCGAAGTCCACCGGCTGCCCCGCGCAGTAGAGCGCGCCGAGCGCGGGGCGCAGGGTCCCCGTCACCTCGGCCCCGCTCCGGCGGAGCGTGGGGACGACCAGCGCCCGCCGCGCGGACGCGCCGCTCGCGGCCTCGAGACACTCGGTGAGCGGCCGCCCGAGGACCGCCTGCGGCCCGACCTCGAGGAAGGTCTCCACCCCCTCGGCCACGAGCTGCTCCACCGCCTCGCGAAAGCGCACGGTGCCGCGCACGTTCTGCCCCCAGTACGCGCCGTCGAGGGCCTCGCCGGGGAGGCGCCCCCCGGTGACCGTGGAGACGAGCGGGCGCTCGGTCGGCCGGCCCCGCGAGTTTGCGAGCTCACGTTCTATTTTCAGCCGGGCCGCCTCGACCTGCGGCGAGTGGAAGGCGTAGTCCACGCCGAGGTCCTTGGTCTGCACTCCCTCGGCCGTGAGCTCCGCCGCCAGCTCCGCGAGCGCCCCGGCCTCCCCCGCCACCACCAGCGAGCGGGGCCCGTTGTCCGCGGCCAGCGCCAGCCGCTCGGCGTGGCGCCCGAGGCGGGGCTCGAGCTCCGCGCGCCCGAGGGCCACGGCCAGCATGCGTCCCTTCCCCGTGGCCTCCTGCATCAGGCGCCCGCGCACCACGGCGAGGGTCAGCGCCTCCTCGACGGTCAGGGCCCCCGAGGCCGCAGCGGCGGCGAGCTCTCCCACGCTGTGCCCGAGGACGAAGTCGGGGCGAATTCCCTGGCTGCGGAGGAGCTCCACCAACCCGAGCTCGAGCGCCACGAGGCAGGGCTGCGCCACGGCCGTCTCCGAGAGGCGCGAGCCCTCCTCGGGGGCCAAGAGCGCCTCGCGCAGCGACCAGCCCGCGAGGCCCTGCACGTGCGCGTCGGCCCGCGAGATCGCCTCGGCGAAGACCGGCTCCGTCGCGAGGAGCTCGCGCCCCATGCCGGCGAACTGCGCCCCCTGCCCGCTGAAGACGAAGGCCAGCTTGCCCGGCGTCTCGCCCCGCTGCCCGACGGAGAGACCCGCCCGGCCCTCCCCCGCGCCGTAGCGCGCCAGCAGCTCGGCCAGACGCGCGGGGCTGCGACCCGCGACGGCCAGCCGGTGGCGAAGGTGCGAACGCCTGCGCGCCGCCCCGTAGCAGAGGTCGGCGAGAGACTCCACTGCCGGGTCGAGCCGCCTTAGCCGCTCGGCCCACGCGAGGGCCAGCGCAGAGAGCGCCTCTTCGGTGCGCGCCGAAAGCACGAGCAGCTCCACGGGCGCCTCGCCCCCCTCGGCGGACGCGACCGTCGCAGCCCGCGTTTCCGACGGAGGCGCCTCCTCGAGGATCACATGCGCGTTCGTGCCCCCCATGCCGAAGCTGGAGACCGCCCCGCGCCGCGGTCCCTCGCCCGCGGGCCAGGGGCGCGTGCGGCCCGGAATCGCGAAGGGCGTGCGCTCCAGCTCGAGCCGCGGGTTCGGCCGCCGGAAGTGCAGGTGCGCCGGGATCTCGGCCCGCTCGAGCGCGAGCACCACCTTGAGCAGGCCGGTGACCCCCGCCGCCCCCTCGAGGTGACCGAGGTTGGTCTTGGCCGACCCGAGGACGAGCTCGCGCGTGAGCCCCGCGCCGCGGCCGTACACGGCGTTCAGGGCCTCCACCTCGATCGGGTCACCGAGAGGCGTGCCCGTCCCGTGCGCCTCGACGCAGCGCACGCTCTCCGCGCTGACGCCGGCGTTCTCGAGCGCCGCACGCAGGACCGCCTGCTGCGAGAGCACGTTCGGGGCGGTCAGGCCGTTCGTGCGCCCGTCCTGGTTCACGGCCGACCCGCGGATCACGGCCCACACGCGGTCGCCGTCGGCGCGCGCGGCCGAGAGGCGCTTGAGCACCAGCGCCGCGCACCCCTCCCCGCGCACGATCCCATCGGCCCGCGCGTCGAAGGTCTTGCAGCGCCCGTCCGCGGCCAGCACGAAGGCCCGCGACGCGCTGATCATCACGAGCGGCGTGAAGATCGAGTTCACCCCGCCGACGAGCGCGAGGTCGCACTCCCCCGACCGCAGGCTCTGACAGGCCAGGTGCACCGCCACCAGGCTGCTCGAGCAGGCGGTGTCCATGGTGATGGACGGCCCGCGCAGGTCGAACTGGTACGAGACGCGGTTGGAGATGATGCTGTCCGACAGTCCGGTCATCGTATAGGCGTTGAGCTCGCTCGACCGGCCGGCGAAGAGCTGGCCGTAGTCGGCGGAGCAGCACCCCACGAAGACTCCCGTGCGGCTGCCGGCCAGCCGCTCGAGCGAGAGCCCGGCGTCCTCGAAGGCCTCGTAGCCCACCTCGAGGAGCCAGCGCTGCTGGGGGTCCATCTGGCGCGCCTCGCGGGGCGAGATGCCGAAGAAGTCGGCGTCGAACCCCGCCGGCTCGTCGAGAAAGCCCCCCCAGCGCGAGGCGATCTTCCCCGGCACGGCCGGGTCGGGGTCGTAGAAGGCTCGGGCGTCCCAGCGCTCGGCCGGCACCTCGCCGATCCCGTCGCACCCCTCGCGGAGGAGCCGCCAGAAGGCCTCGGGGCTCGTGACCTGGCCGGGGAGCCGGCAGGCGAGCCCCACCACGGCCACGGGCTCTCGCGCGCGCGCCTTCAGCGCCGAGAGCTCGCCCTGCAGCTCCTCGAGGGCGAGGAGCGCACGCTTGACGGGGGAGAGCTCGCCCGGGCGCCCGCTCACGCCGACCCTCGCGGGCCGAGCGCGTCCAGCTTCGCGGCGAGCAGGGCCTCCGCTTCCTCGTCGGAGAGCGCGTCCACCTCCGCGCGACCGAGGCTCGCCGCCGGAGCCGGAGGCGCCTCGGCCTTCTCGGCGCGCGCTGCGGTCGGGACCTCCGCCGCCTCGTCGGCACCCGGCGTCGCGAGGCTCTCGGTGAGCCGTTCGAGCAGGTGTTCGGTGAGCGCCGAGAGCGTCGGGTATTTCCAGACCAGGGTCGCGGGCAGCACGAGCCCGAGACTGGCCTCTATCCGATTGCGCAGGTCCACGGTCATGAGCGAGTCCATGCCGAGCTGCCGCAGCGGGGTCTCGGCCTCCACGCGTTCGAGCGGCACCTGGAGCACGTGCGCGAGCTGTCCGCGGAGGTGCCCGAGGAGCAGCGCGCCCCGCTCGTTCGGCGCGGCCGCGGCGAGGGCGCGCTGCACGTCGCTCTCGCCGCGCGGGCGGGCCTCGGCCGCCGTCTCCTCGGCGAGCGCCTCGAGCGCCGGGAGCTCCGCCGCGGGAAAAGCCTCGAGCAGGTGCCGCGGGCTCATCCAGAGCATGCCCACCTGGGCGAGCGGCGCGCCGGCCTCGAGCAGCCGCCCGAAGGCCGCGACCCCTTCCGCACCGCGGATGAGCTGCAGCCCCATCTGCGCCAGGCGTCGCCCCCGGCTCCCCGATTCGGCGCCGAGGTTCTCGAAGGGGCCCCAGTCGATGCTCAGCGCCGGTCGACCCGCTGCCACGCGATAGCTGGCGAAGGCGTCCAGAAAGGCGTTCGCCGCGGCGTAGCTCGCCTGCCCCGGGGAGCCGAGCAGCCCGCTCGCCGAGGCGTAGAGGACGAAGAAGTCGAGCGGCTCGTCGCGCGTGGCCCGATCGAGGGCGAGCGCGCCGTCCACCTTCGGGCGTAGGACCCGCGCGAGCTGACCCGGGTTCACGTTGGGGAGCACGGCGTCCTCGAGCACCCCCGCGAGGTGCACCACCCCCCGTACCGGCGGAGCGCCGCCCCGCCGCGCCGCGAGGGCGTCCAAGAGCGCCTCCCCGTCGGCCACGTCGAGAGCCAGGACCTCGAGCGTCGCGCCGCGGGCCTCGAGCTTCTGGAGCGTTCCTTCTAGTTCGGGCGTTCGCCCACGCCGGCTCAGCAGGATCAGGTGCCGCGCCCCCTGCTCCACGAGCCACGCGGCGAGCTCGAGCCCGAGATCCCCCGTCCCTCCGCTCAGCAGGTAGGTCGCGTCGGCGCGCACGGCGATGCGCCGCGCCGCGGGCCGCACGGGGAGCCTCGCCTCCGGGTCCTCGGGGAGGACCAGCACGAGCTTGCCCACGTGGCGGGCCTTGGCCATCTTCTGAAAGGCCGCCGCCGCCTCGGTCATGGGAAAGACCTCGCACGGCAGCGGCTCGAGCGTCCCCGCCGCGAGCTCGGCGAGCAGCTCCTCGAGCGCCCGCCGCGCCGCCACCGGGCGCTCGGTCGAGAAGCGCAGCAGGTCGAAGCCGTGATAGGCCAGGTTGCGCTCGAAGGGGCGCAGGCCGAGGCGCGTGTTCTGATAGATGTCCTTGCGGCCGATCTCGAGGAAGCGTCCGTAGGGCGCCACGAGGCCCAGGCTGGCCTCCATGGCCTCTCCGGCCAGGCAGTTCAGCACCAGGTCCACGCCACGCCCGTCCGTCAGCCGGCGCACCTCGTCGGCGAAGGCCAGGCTCCGCGAGTCGAAGACCTGCGCCACGCCGAGGCCGCGCAGGAACGTCCGCTTCTCCTCGGAGCCCGCGGTGCCCCAGACCTCGGCCCCGGCGCGACGCGCGAGCTGCACGGCCGCGAGACCAACCCCCCCGGCCGCCGCGTGGATCAGCACCCGCTCCCCGGCCTGAAGCCGCCCGATCTCGAAGAGCGCGAGCCGCGCGGTGAGCCAGGCCACCGGCACCCCCGCCGCCTCGGTGAAAGAGAGACCGGCGGGCTTATGCACCACGAGGTGCGCCGGCGTGGTGACGTAGCTCCCCATGGCGTGCGGCGCGAGCGCCACCACCCTGTCCCCCGGCGCGAGGCCCGAAACCCCGGGGCCCACGGCGGTCACCACCCCGGCGCATTCGCTCCCCAGCCAGAGGCCGTAGTCCCCGGGGTAGATCCCCATGGCCTTCATCACGTCGTTGAAGTTCAGTCCGGCCGCGCGCACGGCCAGCTCCACCTCGCCAGGGCCGGGAGGCGTGCGCACCTGCTCGACGAGCGCCAGCTCCTCGAGGAGCCCGCTCTTCGGGATGGCCAGGCAGAAGGGGTCAGAGGCCCGCCGCTCGGCCGGGCCCCGAGCTCCCGCGGCCGGCAAGCCCCTCTCGAAGCGCAGCACGTAGGACGCTCCCCCCCGCAGGGCCAGCTGCCCCTCGCGGTCGTCGGTGAGGAGCGCCGAGACCAGGCCCGAGAGCTGCTCCGCGAGAGGCGCCCCGGCGTCCAGGTCCAGACAGGTCGGTCGCAGCTCCGCGGCCTCGAGACCCGCGGTGCGTCCGAGACCCCAGAGGGGAGCCTGGTGGGGCGCGAGCGCTCCCTCGCCCTGCCGCACGGCCTGCGCCCCGCGCGTCACGAGCCAGAGCCGCGGCGCATCCCGGCGCCCCGCCCCGAGCAGGGCCTGCGCGAGCCAAAGCGCCTCGACCGTCGCCCGCCGTCCCGCCTCGCTCCCCTCCGGCGGAAGCCCTGCCGGAACCTCGAGCCCTCCGAGGTAGACCACCGGGGTGGAGCCGCTCGTGGGCAGCGCCTCGGCCACGAGCCGCGCGAGCCCCGCCGCATCGTCGAGCGCGAGCTCGTAGCGGCCGGACGCGGCTCTCGCGAAGCCGGGACTGCGCGCTGCGACGACCACCTCGAGCCCCCGCTCCGACAGCGCGCCGCCGAGCGCCTCCGCCGCCTCCCCGCCCCCCACGAGGAGCACCCGCGGGGGCATATAGAGCGTCGGCTCGCTTTCCGCCTCGCGCCCCCGCCAGACCGGCCGCAAGAAGGCTCGCTCGAGCTTTTCCCCCGCGTCCGCTCCCTCGTCCGCCCGCCGCGCGCGAAACCCTTCGAGCCGCACGAAGGGGCCGCTCTCGTCGAAGAGCGTCAGCTCGCCCCGCGCCTCGCGAGCCCCGGGAGCGACGGGGCCTTCGAGCCGCGCGTGCGCCTTCACCGACCCGGAGGGCGCGCGGAGATAGGTCAGGCGCCCGAAGCCGACCGGCAGAAAGGCCCCCTCGTGCCCCTCGGTGCCGCGCGCCGCCGCCGCCACGACCTGCAGCGCGCCGTCCAGGATCACAGGGTGCAGGCCGTACCGCTCGTTCCCCCGGGCGAGCGCCCGAGGGAGCGCGAGCTCCGCCAGCGCCTCGCCCTCCCCGAGCCAGAGCCGCGAGAGCGGCTGGAAGAGCGGGCCGTACTCGATCCCCGCCTCGCGCAGAGCCCGATAGAACTCTGCCACCGGGACCTGCCGCGCGCAGCGGGCCAAAAGCTCCTCGAGACTGTCCCTCCCGCTCGCGGCCTCCGCCTTCGCGCCGCCCTCGGCCAGGCGCACGCGCCCCGAGGCCACGGCGCGCGCCTCCGCATCGCCCTTGCCCCCCTTCGTCCCCGCGTGGAGGTGGAAGCGCCAGCGACCTGCACCCTCCTCGGCCAGCACCAGCGTGAGGGGGACGAGCTGCTGCTCGAGCAGCACCACCGCTTCGCCGAGCGTGACCTCCTCGAGGGCGAGCGCGCTCCCCTCGCCGAGGCGCAGCGCCGCCGCCGCGCGCACGAGCTCGAGCGTGGCCGCGGCCGGCAAGAGCGCGGTGCCGTGCAGGCGGTGGTCGCGCAGGTACGGCTGGCGCGGAATCCCGACCCGCTGCTCGAAGAGCTCGAGCGCCTCGCCCGGCACGGCGAGCCGCGTCTCCAGGAGAGGGTGGAAGATCGTGCGGGCCTCGCGCCCTCCGCCCCCCGTGCGCGGCAGGTCCTCGGGGAGCCAGTACCGCTCGCGTTGCCACGGATAGGCCGGCAGCGAGACCACGCGCCCCCCCTGCGGGTGCAGGGCGGCCCAACTCGGGGTGCGCCCCTCCACGTAGAGCTGACCGAGCCCCTCGAGCAGCGTGCGGCGCTCGGGCCGACCGCGGCGCAGGCTGGGCACGGTGGCCCCCTTGCGCCCCTTCTGGTGCAGGAGATCCAGGATCGAGGGCAGGAGGATCGGCTCCGGGCTGAGCTCGACGAACAGCTCGAAGCCCTCGTCGATCATGCGCTCGACGGTGGGGGCGAAGAGCACCGGCTCGCGCAGGTTGCGTTCGAGGTACTCGGCCGTCACGTGGGACCCCGCCTCGCGCCCGCCGCTCACGGTGGAATAGATCGGAACGTTCGCCTCGCGCGGCACGAGCGTCCCGAGCGCCGCGCCGAGCCGCCCCTTGAGCGCGTCGAGCTGCGGCGAGTGGCCCGCTCCGTCGGCGTTGATCATGCGGAAGTGCACGCCACGCCCCTCGAGCTGCTCGAGGAAGGTCCCGAGGCTCTCGGGGTCCCCGGCCACCACCGTCGCGCGCCGGCTGTTCACCGCCGCCACCGAGAGCGCGCCGGCGAAGGGGGCGAGCGCCACGCGGGCCTCGGCGAAGGGGAGCTCCACCTGCGCCATCAGCCCCTGACCGCGCACCTCGGCCAGCAGTGCGCTCCGCGCCACGACCGCCGCCATCCCCTCCTCGGGCGAGAGCGCCCCCGCGACCACCGCCGCGGCGAGCTCGCCCAGGCTGTGCCCGACGACGCCGTCCGGGTGGAGGCCGTGCGCACGCCACTCGGCCGCCAGCGCGAGCTGCAGCGCGAAGAGCACGGGCTGCGCCACGTCCACGCGCCGCAGCCGCGAGCGCTCCTCGGGCAGCGCGAGCTCCTCGAGGAGCGACCAGCCGGCGCGGGCCCGCAAGAGGGCGTCGCAAAAAGCGAGCGTCTCGCGAAAGGGACCCTCGCGCCCGAGCAGCTCGCGCCCCATGCCGAAGTACTGCGAGCCCTGCCCCGAGAAGACGAAGGCCAGCCGGCTCTCGCGCCCGACGGCGAGCTCCTGGCGCACGAGACCCGACCGCGCCTCGCCCGACCGCGCGGCGAGCAGCCCGGCGCGCAGCTCCTCGAGATCGGCGGCTACCACCGCGAGGCGGTGCGGCAGGTGGTCCCGACGCGCGCCGGCCGTGTAGCAGAGGTCGGAAAAGGCGCCCGGCTCCTCGTCCGGTGTGGCCTCGGGGTCCTGCCCCGTCGGCTCCGCGAGAAAAGCGACCCATCGTTCTATTTGCGCGGCGAGGGCCGGGGCGCTCGCCGCCGAGAGCGGCAGGAGGCGCGGCTCGCTCGCGGCCGACGCCTCGGGTGCGCGCGGCGTCTCGATCGGTCGCGGCGCCTCTTCCAGCACCACGTGGGCGTTCACCCCGCTCCAGCCGAAGGCGGAGATGGCCGCGCGGCGCGGCTCGTCGCGCGCCGGGAAGGGCTCGGGAGCGGTGGGGAGCACGATCGGCGCTCCTCGCCAGTCGATGTTCGGGTTGAGACGCTCGAAGTGCAGGTTCGGCGGGATGACGCCCCGCTCGAGGCAGCCCACGGCCTTGATCACCGAGGCCACCCCGGCCGCCGCCGCGAGGTGCGCGATCTGCGTCTTGAGCGCCCCCACCACCAGCGCCTCTCCCGGCGGGCGTCCGTCGCCGTAGACGCGCGCCAGCGCCTCGGCCTCGATCGGGTCGCCGAGCACGGTCCCGGTGCCGTGCGCCTCGACGTACCCCACCTGCCGGGGCGAGAGGCGCGCCGCGGCCAGCGCCCGCCGGATCACCTCCATCTGCGCCAGCCCGTTCGGCGCGGTGAGGCTCGAGCTCGCCCCGTCGTGGTTCACCGCCGTTCCCCGCACCAGCGCCCGGATGCGGTCGCCGTCCCGGCGCGCGTCGGCGAGGCGCTTGAGCACCAGCACCCCGCACCCCTCGCCGAGCGCCGTGCCGTCGGCTCCCGCGTCGAAGGTCTTGCAGCGTCCGTCGGCGTTGGCCGCGCCGAACTGGCTCGCCACGACGAGCCCCTCGGGCGCCAGGATCAGGTTGACGCCCCCCACGAGCGCCACCTCGCACTCCCCGGCGCGGAGCGCGCCCACCGCGAGGTGCAGCGCCGCGAGCGAGCTCGAGCAGGCGGTGTTCACGGCGAGGCAGGGGCCCTGCAAGCCGAGCGTGAAGGAGAGGCGCCCCGCGGCCATGCTCACGCAGGTGCCGGAGAGGATGTGCGCCCCGGCCAGCGCGGGGTCGCCGAGCCCTCCGTGAGCGAGGAGCAGATAGTCGCTGTGCATGATGCCGACGTAGGTGCCGACCGGGCGGCCCACCAGGCTCTGCCTCGGCAGCCCCGCGTCGTCGAGCGCCTCGCAGCTCACCTCGAGCAGCAGGCGGTGCATCGGGTCGAGCCCCACCGCCTCGCGCGGCGCCATGTGGAAGAACGCCGCGTCGAAGGCCCGCACGTCCACGCCGTCGAGGAAGCCCCCCCAGCGGCTGGCCATCTTCCCCACCACCTCGGGGTTCGGGTCGTAGTAGGCCTCCACGTCCCAGCGGTCGGCGGGGACCTCGGCCACCGCGTCCTTGCCGGCGCAGAGCTGCCGGAAGAAGCGCTCGGGGTCGTTCGCACCGCCGGGGAACCGGCACCCCCGCCCCACGATCGCCACCGGCTCCTCGAGCCGCTGCTTGAGCCCCGCGAGCTGCCCCTCCGTGCGCTCGAGCGCGTAGAGCGCCTGCTTGAGGGGCGAGAGGTGCGCCAGGCGCTGGTCGTGCGGCGTATCGCTCATCGGGCTCTCTCCGGTACCAGGCGCCGGGCCGCCGCCGAGCTCGTCATCCCTCACCCAGCCGCGCGAGCTTCTCGGCCAAAAGGGCCGCCGTCTCGGCCTCGGAGAGCTCCTCGAGCTCCGCGGCGAGCGACCGCAGCCGCTCCTCTTCCGCCGACGCGACCGCGCTCGCCGTGACCGTCTCGGCCGAGGGCTCGACCTCGGTGGGGAAGAGCCCGTCGAGAACCCGCCGGGCGAGGGCCGCCGCCGTCGGATAGTTGTAGAGCTCGGTCACCGCGAGCCGCTCGCCGAGGAGCGCGGAAAGCCGCCGCGTCAGGTCCACGGCCATCACCGAATCGAGCCCCGCCTGCATGAGCTGCAGACCGGGGTCGAAGGGGGCCTCGGGCCCGAGCAGCATGACCTGCCGCACGAGCCGCACGATCTCGCTCCGCAGCCGCTCCTCGCGCTGCGCGCGTGGCAACGGCTCGAGCTGCCGCCGGAGCTCCGCCCGCTTCGTCTCACCTTGCGCGGCCTCGCCGCGTCCCGCATTACCGAGGAGGCTGGCGCGCGCTACCCCCTGCACCACCAGTCCCTCGAGCGTGGCCACGAGCGCCCCATCCTCGCCGAAGAGGCGCGCCTGGGCCTCGAGCCGCGGCCCCGCCGCGGGCCCGGCCGCGACCTGCAGCCAGGCCTCGAGCACCCGCCCTGCGGGACGCAAGAGCCGCAGCCGCGCGAGCTGCGTCGGCACGTAAATGCGCTCCACGTCGCGAGCCCCGTCGCCGGGGCGGGCCTCCGCCGCGAGCCCGAGGAGCTGGATGCACCCGTCGAGGAGCGCGGGGTGGAGCCCGTAGAGCGCCGCCGACCCCGCGGCCTCGGGGAGCACGAGGCGCGCGAAGGCCTGGCCCGGGCCGCGGAAGAGCTGGTTCACCGACCGGAAGGCGGGTCCGTAGGGCAGCCCCTGCGTCGCGAGCGCCTCGTAATAGACGGACGGCTCTATTTGCTCGGGACAGGCCTGCCGGGCCTCGGCCGCGCTCGGGCCGCTCGACGGTGGCTCCGCCGCGCTCGGCCCCGCCGCGCGCCGGGCCACCGCGTGGAGCGTCCAGCCGGCACCCGTCGCGCCCTCGTCGGCCGCCCGCGCGTGGAGCTCGAGCCGCCCCTCTGCGTCGAGGGCCACCTGCAGGCGCTGCGGCTCCGCGAGCGAGAGCGGCACGCGGAACTCCACCCCTTCGAGCGCCACGGGGCCCGAGCCCCGCTCGCCGCGCGCGATGACGGCAAGCCCCACCTCGAGGTACGCCGCCGCGGCAAAGACCGGGAGCTCCCCGAGCCGGTGGTCCGCGAGATACGGCAGCTCGGCGCAATCGAGGCGCGCCTCGTAGGTCGGGCGCGGCTGCTCGAGGTCGGTGCCGAGGAGCGGATGTCCCGTGGCGTGGCCGCGGGGGCCGCTCGGGCTACGCGCGCTGGAGGCTTCGAGCGGGTACCGCGTCCGCTCGAAGGGGTAGCTCGCGAACGGCACCCGGCGCCGCGCACGCGCGGGATCGAGCCCCGCGAACTCTACCGGGGCTCCCGAGACGAAGAGCTCGGCGAGGCTCGAGAGCACCACGCTCCAGTCCTCGCGCCCCTCCGCCAGCGAGGGGAGAAACGAACCCGCGGAGGTGGTGAGCGCGCCCAGGGTGCTCAGCACCGGGTGCGGCCCGAGCTCGAGCACGTGGGTGCACCCCTGGCGCAGGAGCGTCTCCATCCCGTCGGCGAACCGCACCCGCTCGCGCGCCTGCGTCCGCCAGTAGGCCGCGCCGCCGAAGCCGGGGCCGGCGAGCTGCCCGCTCACGTTCTCCACCAGCGGGACCCTGGCCGGCCGTGGCCGGAGCCTCTCGGCCGCGCGCGCCAGGGGCTCCAGCACCGGCTCCATGAGCGGGGAGTGGAAAGCGTGCGAGACCTCTAAATAGCGGGCGTCCACCCCGTCCTGCGCGAGCTCGCGCACCACCTCCTCGAGCGCCGCGCGCCGCCCCGAGACCACGACCCCGTGGGGTGCGTTGTGCGCCGCGATGGAGAGCGCCGCTGCGCGTCCGCGGAGCGCCGCCTCCACCACTTCGATCGGGGCGCGAAAGGCCGCCATCGCTCCGTCGCCCCCGCCGAGCTCTTGCATCAGCCGCGCGCGTTCGCAGGTGAAGGCCATCGCCTCCTCGAGCGAGAGGACCTCCGCGGCGCAGGCGGCCACGAGCTCCCCCACGCTGTGCCCGAGCACCAGCGCCGGCCGGATGCCGAGGCTCGCCCAGAGGGCGAAGAGCGCGTGCTCGAGCGCGAAGAGGCCTGGCTGCGTGAAGCGCGTCTCGTGCAGGGCCCTCTCCGTGGGGTCGGCCGGAAAGAGCACCTCGAGGAGCGGGCGCGGGAGCCACGGGTCGGCGAGGCCCGCCGCCCGCTCGAGCGCCGCGCGAAAGACCGGCGCGCTCTCGTAGAGGCTCCTCCCCATCCCCACCCGCTGCGACCCCTGCCCCGTGAAGAGAAAGGCTACCCGCGGCGCACCGTCGGCCCGCCCCGCGCTCCCCGCCTCGAGCTCCGCCGTGGCGAGCCACTTCTCGAGCGCCTCGGCCGCCTCGCCGCTGTCGCGCGCGAGCAGGGCCAGCCGTTCGGGGAAGGCCGCCCGCCCCACGCCGGCGGTGTGGGCCAGGTCGGCGAGGGCCCGCTCGGGGTGCGCGCGCAGCTCGGCCGCCACCCGCCCCGCGAGCACCCGCAGCGCCTCCGGGCTCCGCGCGGTGAGCGGCAGGAGCTGCGGGCCGCGTTCGGACGCCGTCACCTCGGGAGCCGCACCGCGCTCGGGCGCCACCCCCTCGAGCACCACGTGTGCGTTCGTGCCGCTGAAGCCGAAGGAGCTCACCCCCGCCACGCGGGGCGCCCCCGGCCTCTCGGGGAAGGCGCGCGCCTCGCGCACCACCGCCACGGGAAGCTCGCCCCACGGAAGGTGCGGGCTCGGCTCCTCGACGTGCAGGGTGCGGGGGAGCGTCCCGTGCCGGAGCGCGAGCACGGTCTTGAGCAGCCCCGCGAGCCCCGCGGCGGCCTCGGTGTGCCCGAGGTTGCTCTTCACCGAACCGATATAGAGCGGTTCATCTAATTTGCGGCCAGCCCCCAGGGCCCGCGCCAGGGCCTGGACCTCGATCGGGTCGCCGAGCTCCGTCCCCGTGCCGTGCGCCTCGACGTAGGCCACCTCGGCCGGCGCGAGCTGGGCCTGGGAGAGCGCGTCCGCCATGACCCGCTCCTGCGCCGCACCGCTCGGGGCGGTGAGCCCGTTGCTCGCGCCGTCCTGATTCACGGCGCTGCCGCGCACCAGCGCGAGGATCGGATCGCCGTCCCGCCGCGCCGCCGAGAGGCGCTTGAGCACCACCACCGCGCACCCCTCGGCGCGCCCGTACCCGTCGGCGCGCGCCGAGAAGGCCTTGCAGCGCCCGTCGGGCGAGAGCGCCCCGAGCTGACACATGGCCACGCTCGCCTCGGGGCCGAGGATGAGGTTCACGCCACCCACGAGCGCCAGGTCGCTCTCTCCCGCCCGCAGCGACTGACAGGCCAGGTGCAGCGCGACGAGCGAGCTCGAGCAGGCGGTGTCCACCACCAGCGCCGGTCCCTCCAGCCCGAACTGATAGGCCAGGCGCCCGGCGGCCACGCTCCCGCTCGTGCCGGTGGCGAAGTGCGCGTCGAGCAGCCCCGGGTTTCCCTGCGCGAGCAGCCGGCCGGCGTAGTCGTGCGTCGAGAGCCCGACGAAGACCCCCGTGCGACTCCCTCTGAGGCGCGGCACGGCGATCCCCGCCTGCTCGAGCGCCTCCCAGGCCACCTCGAGCAGCAGCCGCTGCTGCGGGTCCATGGCCTGCACCTCGCGCGGGGCGAGGTGGAAGAAGGGCGCGTCGAAGCCCTCCACGTCATCGAGAAAGCCCCCCTCGCGCGTGTAGAGCTTGCCGGGCACCCCGCGCTCGGCGCGGTAGTAGCGCTCCACCGGGAAGCGACTCGCCGGCACGTGCGAGATGGCGTCCACCCCTCCCTCGAGGAGGCGCCAGAAGCTCTCGGCGTCGGAGACGCCCCCGGGGAAGCGGCAGCCGAAGCCGAGAAGGGCCACGGGTTCCACCGCGCGGCGCTCCACCGCCTCGGCGACGACGGCCTCGCGCGGCGACTCGCCGAGCTCGACGAGCAGGTGGCGTCCGAGCTCCTCGAGCGTCGGATGGTCGTAGGCCAGGGTGGCCGGCAGCGCGCGGCCCAGGGTGCGCGAGAGGCGGTCCTGCAGCTCCTTGGCCTTGAGCGAGGTGAGCCCGAGCTCCTTGAGCGGCCGGTCGGCGGGGAGCGAGCCCTCCTCGGCCAGACCGAGCAGCTCGGCCACCGTCTGCCGGAGGAAGGCCGCGACCAGCTCTCCCCGCGCCTCGCGTCCCACCGCCGAAAGGAGCTCGCCGAGCTCCGAGGTGGCCGACGCCGCCGCGTCCTTCGCGCCCTTCCGCTCCGCGGCCTCGGTGAAGCGATGGAGCTCCTCGAGCGTGCCCTTCTCGAAGCGGGCCTTGCTCTCGCGCCGCTGGATCTTGCCGCTCGAGGTCTTCGGGATCGTCCCCGGGGCCAGGATCGCGAGCGCGTGCACCGTCACGTCGTGCTCCGCGGCCACCGCCGTGCGCAGCGCGGAGACCACGGCCGCGTGCTCCTCGGGGGGACAGCTCCTTTGCACCTCGCAGACGATGGCCAGCCGCTCGGTGACGGCGCCCTCGAGGCCGAAGGCCGCCACGCACGAGGGCCGCACCGCCGGGTGCGCACGCTCGCAGGTCGCCTCCACGTCGTGAGGGTAGAGGTTGCGGCCGTTGACGATCACCAGGTCCTTCAGCCGCCCGGTGATGTAGAGCTCTCCCTCGCGCAAAAAGGCCAGGTCGCCGGTGCGCAGGTACGGCCCCCGGCCGTCGGCGAGGTAGTTATGGAATATCTGTTCTGTTTCAGCCTCGCGCTGCCAGTAGCCGCGCGTGACCTGCGGGCCCGCGACCCAGAGCTCGCCGATGCGGTCGGCCGGCACCTCGGTGCACGTCTCGGGGTCCACGAGGTGCACGTCCTGCGCGTCCCCCACCGGCAGCCCGCAGCCCACGATCGGTCGCGCCTCCTCCCCGTCGGCGCAGAGCTCCACCCTCCCCTGCTCGAGCGCAGCGGCTCGCAGGCTCACGATGCGCGGCGGCCCGGGGTAGGTCTTCCCCGAGACCATCACCACCGCCTCGGCGAGCCCCCAGCCCGGCACGTAGGCCGACCGATCGAAGCCCACCGGGCCGAAGGTCTCGACGAAGGCGTCGAGCGTGCTCGTGCGAATCGGCTCGGCGGCGCAGGGACAGCCGCGCCAGCTCGAGAGGTCCAGGCCCGCCCGCTCCTCGGGGGTCACCTTGCGCACGCACAGGTCGAAGGCGAAGTTGGGCCCGCCGCTGACCGCCGCCCTGTAGCGCGTGATCGCCTCGAGCCAGCGCGCCGGCCGCTGCACGAAGTGGAGCGGTGACATCACGATGCACGGGCAGTTCGAGTAGAGCGCTCCGAGGGTCTTCAGGATCAGCCCGAAGTCGTGGAAGAGCGGCAGCCAGCTGACGAAGGGCTTTTCCAGGTGGTCCTTAAAGAGCAGCCCGAGCATCTCCAGGTTGGCCATCAGGTTGCGGTGGCTGACCGCCACGCCGCGGGGCTTGCCCGTCGAGCCCGACGTGTACTGGAGGAACGCCAGGTCCTCGGCCGAAAACGAGGGCGCCGCCTCGAGCGCGTGCCCGGCGGACCCCAGGTCGTCGCTCGCCACCCAGGCCAGCGGCGGCAGGTCCACACCCCCCACCTGCCCGGCCTGCACCATGGAGAGGATCCCCGAGGTGGTGAGGCCCACCGTGGGCCGCGCGTTGTCCACGATGGCCAGCAGCCGGCGGAGCGCCTGCTGGATCTTGCGGTACTCGGGGGGCACGGTCGGTACCGGCACGCAGCCGGCGTAGAGCGTGCCGAAGAAGGCCGTGACGAAGTCCAGCCCCGACGGAAAGGCGAGGAGCACGCGATCCCCGGGCTCGGCGTGGTGCCGGACGGCCTGGGCCACGGCGCGCGCCTGCGCCGCGAGCTCGGCGTAGGTCAGCCGCACCTCGTCGCGCTCTCCGTCGCGGAGGAAGACGTACGCCGTGCGGTCGGGCTCGCGCTGCGCGCGCCACTCGAGCACGTCGACGATCGTCGTCTCGGGGCGCTGGAGCGCGCGAGGCAGGTGGGGATGAGCCGTCACGATCGCTCCTCGTGCGCGGTCGCACGACCTACGCCGCCGCGCCGCGCTGGATCATTTCGGCGGCGCATATTACAAAGGAGGGGCCCCGCATGCACCCCGACGACTTCGAACATCGCGCCCTCCGCAGCTTCGACGGCACCACGATCGCGTACCAGGTAGCCGGTCGCGGCCCCACGATCGTCCTCACCAACGGCCTCGGCGGCTCGTACGAGGCCTGGGCGCGGCAGGTCCGGGCCCTCGGTCCCGGCTACCGCTATGTGACCTGGGACTACCGCGGCATGTTCGGCTCGGAGCGACCACGCGACCTGGCGACGCTGGCCTTCGACCACCAGGCGCGGGACCTCGAGCTCGTGCTCGAGGCCGAGGGGATCGAGCGCGCCATCTTCGTCGGGCTCTCGCTCGGCGTGCAGCTCAACTTCGAGTACTACCGGCGCCGCCCCGAGCACTTCGCCGGGCTCGTGGTGCTGAGCGGTCTTCCCGGGCGCATCTTCACCAGCGCGCTCGGCGGCCCGTTCCTCGACCCGCTCCTGCCGTACCTCGCGCGGGGCATCCAGCGGAGCGCCCCGCTCCTGCACGGCATGAACCGCCGCGCGCTGCGGTGGAAGGGCCTCATCCCGTTCGCCAAGCGGGCGCGCATGGTCGCCCCCACCCTCGACGAGCACGTCTTCGCGGGGATCCTCGAGCGCTTCACCTCGCTCGACCTCGAGATCTGGGCCGAGATGGTGCGCCACGTGGGCGCGCACGACGCCTCGGAGGTCCTGCCGCGCATCGACGTGCCGACGCTGGTCATCTCGGGCTCGAAGGACACCATCACGCCCCCCGCGCCGGTCTCGGCGATGGCGAGACGCATCTCGCGCGCAGAGCTCGTGATCATCGAAGGCGGCACGCACTTCGCGCTCTACGAATTCACCGAGCAGGTGAACGGTCACCTCAAACGCTTCGTGGAGCGCGTGACCCGCCCGTAGCCCGTCGTTGCCTCTCACGTCGCCACCGGCCGCCCCGCACGCGCTTTGCCGAACACCCATTCCTCGCCGTGCGGGCTGAAGGTCAGCCCCTCTTCCTCGAACCAGGATCGCAAGGTCGCGGTCCCCCAGCGCGGCCCGACGGGCGGCAGGAGCACCTCTCGCAACCGGCTGCGCGTGGGCTCGGAGAGCAGTCCTTCGAGGACTCCCGAGGCGACGAGACGGCTTGCGGCACCCCAGAGCGACGCCCGACCGACCGACGACCCGGAGCCCTCTTCCCGGCAGCGCCGCACGAAGTCCGCGGCCTCGATCTGCAGGGCGACGGCCCCCTCGGCCGCCACGTGTCGCGCGAGGCCGGAGAACGCCTGCCGCGGCGCGGTCCCGGCGTCGAAACCCTGGTGCGCGACGAGCCACGAGAACCGGCCTGGCGCAAGACCCGCCCCGTGCAGCGACCCGGCGACGAGGTGCAGGTTCTCGAGGGCCCCCGCGGCCCGCGTGACCTCGCCCGAGAAGCTCGACGCGTCGTCCAGCGCCACGACCTCGAGCTCGGGGTGCCGCGTTGCCAGCTCGACAGCGAACTCGCCGGCCGCCTCTCCGGCCTGCATTACCCAAGCGCCGGCGCCGGGGCGGTGTAGCTCGAGGAGCCGCTCTCCCAGCCAATCGACGACCGCCTCGAGCCGCCGCCCGACGCGCCTGGGAACCGCCGCGACCGGGGCAGGGCGGCCCCCGGCGCCTGCCTGCGCTCGAGCTTCACGGCGTCGATCCGTGGCCAACATCGGCACCCCCTCGCCGATGGGAAAGCGCGCCCCGGTGGCGCGCGAGACGAGCCAACCCCCGGCGATCTGCCCACCGACGCGCTGGGCCTCGTGCAGCTCGAAGGGCGAGCCGGTCCGGGGGCAACAGAGCACCTCCAGCAGGCGCTCACGCATCGCGCATCCCTCGCCCCGACCTGGGGTCCTTGACCATCAGATGTCCCTCGATGCAGAGCGCGTCGAGGGCGGTCGTGTAGTACAGACCGAGCGCCTGATCGACCGACGCGATGGCTGGTCGCCCCGACGCGTTCAGGCTCGTCATCAGCAGCAGCCCGACCCCCGTCCGGGAGCGAAAGGCCTGCAAGAGCTCCCAGAGGCGCGGAGCTCCGTCCGGAAAGACCGAGTGCACCGCGCACCGACCGTCCGGGTGCGCGAGCGTCGGCAGCGTCGTCGCCGCTGCCGGCCGGAGACTCAGCGCACTCTCCATGTAGCGCGACGGAAGGTAGGGATCGAAGTACTCCGCGCCGCACGCGTCGAGCACGGCACACGCGAAGGGACGAAAGCTCGGGCGCCCCTTCACCTCCTCGGCGAGCCGCGTCCTGAGCTCCCCGCGCCGTGGGTCGGCCAGGATCACGCGGTGGCCGAGGGGGCGGGCCCCGAGCTCGGCCGCCCCGTGCAGCCAGCCGACGAGCTTACCGTCGGCGAGCAGGTCGGCCAGGCGACGAATCTCCTCGTCGGCGTCGAGGGTGGTGAGGCCGGGCGGCCGCCCGTGGCGCGTCAGGTTGTCGAGCGCTTCTTGCGACACGCACGAGCCGAGTCCCGAAGGCAGCAGTCCGCCGAGTGGTCCCGCGGGGTGATCGTCGCGATAGGCCAGCCAGGCAGCCCCCAGCGCGTTGCCCTCATCGGTGGGGGCGCACCCGACGTGAAGGGCCGAGAACCCTGTCTTCTCGACGATGCGGCCACACAGCACGGCATCCGCCGCGCAGGAACCGGTGAAGACGAGCTGCGAGAGGCCGGTCTCGCGTCGCAGGTTGCCGAGCACGCTGAGGATCAGCTCCTGCGCCACCGTCAGCGCGGTGAACGCCACCGACGCGCCGGCCGTGGGCTCGGCCCCGTCGCCGGGACGAAAGGCTCTCAGTTCGTCCCAGAAGGCGTCGAGCCGACGCAGCGGGAGACGAAGCTGAACGCCGAGTCCGCGCACGACGATCGCCTCGGAGAGGAGCGCGTAGAGCCGCGGCTCGAGCGTGCCGTGCGCGGCGAGGTCGCGCAGCAGCGCCTGCTCGCCTCTCAAAGGATCGAAACCGGCGAGGTGCGTGGCCACGTCGTAGAGCAGGCTGAGGCTCCCCAGCGCCAGGCGCGGAGCGGCGAGTTCGTCGAGCCCTCCGTCGACGTAGCGGTAGTACGCGTTGAAGGTCCCCTCACCGAGCCCGTCGAGGACCGCGCAGGCGGCCTCGCGAAAGGGCGAGCTGTAACAGGCGGCCGCCGCGTGGCAGCGCAGGTGGGAATACGCGCGCCGACGCAGACGGCTGACCTGGCCGCCCCACCCCTCGGACTCGAGGTAGCGGGCCTCGACGTTCCGTCCGGCGGCCTCCATGGAGAGGCGCTGCCAGCGGTAGAACAGCCCGGTCCACGCCGCCGCACGACCCAGCGCCCCCCCGCCGCGGGCCACGAGATCTCCCACCGGCCGGAGCCAGCCGGGCGCCATCGGCTTCTTCCACGAGGTGGCCACCACGAGCTCGATCCCCGCGTCCGCGTACTTGCGAATGAGCGGCGTGATGCGGTGGAGCTGGTCGGGGACGCAGCCGTAAGCCCAAGGCGTCTGGAGGTAACGGTCGGTGGCCTCGGCGAAGCGCACCGCGCCCTGGTGGTCCACGAGGGCCCAGGACGGCTTGTGGTACGAGCAGGATAGCCCGAGGTAGTTGCGTCGCATCCGCGCCTCAGGCACCGGCCTGCTTCTGCACCAGCAGGTCCTCGACGAGGAGCGCGTCGATCCCGGTGGTGAAGAAGGCCCCTAGGGCGTCCTCCACCGTGTGCACGATCGGGCGGCCCATCACGTTGAAGCTGGTGTTGAGCACGATCGGTACGCCGGTCCTCCGATAGAACGCCTCGATCAGCGCGTGATAGCGGGGATTCCATTCGCGCCGTACGGTCTGCAGCCTCCCCGTGCCGTTGACGTGCACCACCCCGGGCACCTGCGCCATGACCTCGGGGCGGAATTTGAGCGTTCGCTCCATATAGGGCGTGGGCTGGTAGTGCTCGAAGTAGGTCGGCCCGTGCTCGTCGAGGATCGACGGCGCGAAGGGACGAAACGCCTCGCGGAACTTCACCCTCGCGTTGATCTCGTCCTTGATGTCGTCGCGCCGCGGGTCGGCCAGGATGGAGCGGTTTCCGAGAGCTCGCGGGCCCCACTCCGCGCGCCCTTGCATCCAGCCGAGGATCTTCCCCTCGGCGAGCAGCTGGGCCGCGCGCTCGGGGACCTCGGCCGGCGAGAGGCGCGTGATCGAGGAGAGCCCGCCGTGGCGCTCGAGTCTCGCGAGCGCCTCGGGAACCGCGGTCGAGCCGAGGTACGGGCTCGCCAGCGTGACCGCGGTGTCGCGACCCGGGTGGTCGGCGCAGAAGGCCCAGAGCGCCGCGCCCACCGCGTTGCCGTCGTCGGCGGGGGCCGAGCCGACGTAGAGCTCGCGGAAGGGCGTGCGGTCGAGGATCTCCCCGTTGAAGGAAGAGTTGAGCGCGCAGCCTCCGCCGAGCACGAGGCGGTCCGAGTGCCCGAGCGCGTGCAGGTTCACGAGCAGCTCGGTCATCCAGTCGGCGAAGGCCTGCTGCAGCGCCGCGGCGAGATCCTTGGCCAGGAGAGGGTCGGCCCCGAGGGGGAGCCGCAGGGCCCACAGCCGGTTCCAGGTCTCGAGGAGCGCGAGGGGCGACGCGCCCGGCTTGAGCGCGAGGCCCTCGACGCGGATCAGCCGGCGGGCGAGCGCGTAGGCCTCGGGGTCGGGGGTCCCGTAGGCCGCGAGCCCCATCACCTTCCAGTGTTCGCCCTTCCAGGGGTCGAAGCCGCAGAGCGTGCAGGCCAGGTCGAAGAACAGGCCGAGGCTCATCGAGCTCGGCGCGCGCTCCGCCAGCTGCGTCACGCGCCCGCCCTCGTAGCGGTAGAAGGCCGTAGAGCTCCCCTCGCCGAGCCCGTCCACCACCGCGCAGACGGCCTGCGCGAAGGGGGCGCCGAGGCAGCCCGCGTAGGCGTGCGCGAGGTGGTGCGGGCACGCGCGCTGCTCGAGGCGTCGCACGCGGCCGCCGAAGCCGCCGCTCGCGAGGTGTCGCACCGCGAGGGAGAGGCCCGCCTGCGCCACGGCGTGGCTCTGGGCTTCGTCGAACAGCCCGGCGATGCGCACGGTGCGGCCGAACGAGCTCTTCACGTCGCCGAGGAGCCGCGCCAGGGGGGCGACGGGCCGAGGGAGCATGGGGCCCGCCCAGCTCGTAGCCACCACCAGTTCCACGTCGGGGTCGCAGTACTCCTGCACCAGCTCGGCTATGCGATGCATCTGGTCGGGGGCGCAGTTCACGCCCTGCTTGAGCTGCAGGTGCCGCTCGGTGGCCTCGGCGAAGACCACGCGCCCGGCAGAGTCCACCACGGCCACGGCGGGATCGTGATAGGTGCACGCGAGTCCGAGGTAGTTGCGCTTCACGCCGAGGCTCCCGTCCACCGCGCCGCCCGTCCCCGGTACCGTCGAGGCGCCGGCGGGCCCGAGTCCGTGACAGCAGGACGACGCTGGAAAGTGGGGACTCTAGCCCCAGTCGCGGTCGGAGTCGATGCCCTCCGTGGTCCGGCAAGGGAGCCACGGGCGAAAGGGGTGAGGGGGGAATCAGGCCGCCGCGCGGAACTCGGACTCGTCCTCCAGGCCGGCGCGGATGCCCTCGCAGAAGTCACGGACCAGGCTGTCGCCGAGCTTCTCGAAGGCCTTGCGCACCTGGCCCACGAGCAGGCGCGGCACCGAGGCGTCGGCCATGGCGTTGAAGGAGACGGCGATGCGGCAGCGTCCACCATCGAGGGGCTGCACGGCGATCTCGCCGGTCAGGTCGCCGCCCTGGATCCCCGCGCCGGAGAAGACCTTGGTGGTCCACTGCACGCGCGTCCCGGGCTCGAAGGCGAAGTGCGCGCACCAGCGGCCGCTCAGCGGGCCAACGCCGGTCTTGCAGTCGAACTCGCCCGCGCCGCGGTCGGTCACGTTCCGGATGAAGCTGCTGCGCGAGAGGACCCCCTGCACGTTCGCGATCGCCTGGTAGGCCTGCTCGCGCGTGGTCGGGGCGTCGAAACTCACCTGGCGCTGCACTTCGAAACGGGTCTGCATCTCGGGGCTCCTCGTGACCTTCGGAGTATCTTAGAAGCAAGAGGCAGGCCATCTCGCGTAGCGTGGCTGATGCACGTTATTTCAGCGTGTTGTGGCGATGACGCGACGCGCGGCAAGAACCTCTCACCGCGCCACGGCAGAAACCGCGCAGCGTCCCGGGCTGGAGGACCGATTCGGCGCACTCCCCGGGCAGGGGCTGCGCAAGAAGGCGCCCGGTGCGCAACTCTTGCCGTTCAACTGGGGGTCGCGTGCTACGATGCGGCGGTGCGCATCGCGCTGCTGACCTCGGGATCCCGTGGAGATGTACAGCCCTACCTGGCCCTCGGCCTCGGGCTGCGTCGGGCCGGCTTTGAGGTGCGCCTGGCCGCCCCTGCGTCCTTTCTGCCGCTGGCCGCGCGCCTGGGCCTGGACACGGCCGCTGTACCCGGGTGGTTCGACGAGCTCGGGGCGGAGCACCCCCTGTTCAACAACGCCGCGGGCACCCGGCAGCGGCTCGGCGCTCTCCTCGCCGCCCCCCGGGGTTTGCGCGACCTCGTAGAGACGCAGGGACCGTCGCTGCGCGCCGCGTGCGAGGGCTCGGACGCGATCGTGTTCACCTTCTCCACCATCGAGGGCTTACACATCGCCGAGGCGCTCGGGGTCCCGGCTCTCTTCGCCTCGTACTTGCCGCTCGCCCCGACCGGCGAGCACCCGGCGATCTTCCTCGGGCTCGGCCGCCCCGCCTGGAGCCCGCGGCTCGCGAACCGCACGAGCCACGCCCTCTTCGGCGCCTTTCTCGACCGCGTCGGGGGCCCGGTCTTCGACGCCTTTCGCCGTCGGGAACTCGGGCTCCCCCCGTACCGCGGCCCGCGCTTCACCGAGCTGCCGACCCTGCTCGCCTTCAGCGAGGTCGTCCTTCCGCGCCCCGCGGACTGGCCCGCGCAGGCGCGCGTGACGGGGTACTGGTTTCTGCCGCGCGAGCCGGGCTGGAGCCCGCCGGCCCAGCTCGCCGACTTCCTGGCCGCGGGCCCGCCGCCGCTCTACCTGGGCCTCGGCAGCCTGAGCGACCGCGACCGCCCGGCGCTGGTGGAGCTCGTGCTCGAAGCGCTGCGTCGCGCGAGGCTCCGCGGGCTGCTCGACCTCGGTCCCCCGGAGCTCGTCGAGGCCGCCCGCCGCCCATCCGACGAGGTGCTCGCGATCCGCGACGTGCCGCACGACTGGCTCTTTCCGCGGACGCGCGCCGTGCTCTGCCACGGCGGCGCGGGCACCACCTCCGCAGCGCTACGCGCGGGCGTCCCGCTCGTCACCGTCCCCCATTTCATCGACCAGCCCTTCTGGGGAACGCGCGCGTTCGAGCTCGGCGCCGCAGCACGACCGATTCCGCGCCCGCAGCTCTCCGCCGAGCGGCTCCTCGAGGCGTTCGCCTACGTCGCCCGCCCGAAGGTCGGGGCACGCGCGCGGGTGCTCGGGGCTGCGCTGCGCGCCGAGGACGGCGTGGGGTGCGGCGTGGTCGCGATCGAAGCCACCCTCGCGAGCCGCGCCTCGCGCTGAGACCTCGCCCGCGGCGCGGTCAGAAGTCCCGCCCCAGCCGCACGTGCGAGCGAATGAGGTAGTTCAGTCCGACGAAGAACCCGAAATGGAACGGAGACTGGGCGTTGGCCTTCGGCTCGAGGGCGCGCCTCCAGATGGACCGATGACCGTAGAACTCGCGGCGGGCCCACGCACAGCCCTCTTCGAGGTCGTCGGGCGACATGGCGGTGGGACGGAACATGGCCTTCCCCTGGCGATAACGCGGATGCAGCCACCAGGTGTCGTGCAACAACCGCCCATCCTTCTTGAACCGATCGTAGAGGTGCGCCCCGGGCATCGGATAGGCAGGCATGAAGTTCGCGAGGAGGAACTTGGAACGGATCGCGAACTCCAAGGTGCGCGAAAAGGCCTCCGTCGTGTCGTGGTCGTAGCCCATCACGAACGATCCGTGGATCAGGATTCCGCGCTCCCGAAAGGCCTGGATCCCCTTCTCGTAGTTCCGCACCGGGTCGTTCCACTTCTTTCGCATCTGGGCCAGATTGCGCGGATCGAGCGATTCGAAGCCCACGAGGGCTCCGACACAGCCGCTCTCGCGCATCAGATCGAGCAGCGCGCCGTTCTTCGCCACGTCCAGGCTGATCTGGCAGCCCCAGCGGCGTTTGAGCGGCTTCAGCGCCCGGAAGAGCTCCTCCGCTTTTTCCACGTTCAAGAACAGGTTGTCGTCGACGAACAGCACCATCTCCGAATCGAGCGCCTCGATCTCCGCCACGACCTCGTTCACGGGACGGTGTCTGACATTCTTCCCGTAAAACGCATAAATAGAGCAAAACTCGCAAACAAAGCGACAACCCCGGCTGAACTGCACCGGCTTGATCGGCGTGTAGCCCTTCCCCTGGAAGATGCGCCGGTCGGGCGTCAGATTGGCCAGGGAGTGCGTCTCGGCCTGTCGATAGACGCGCTCGAGGCGGTCGTGGCGCGCGTCCTCGAGCACGCGCTCCCACACCCCCTCGGCGTCGCCCACCACCACGGCGTCCGCGTACTGCAGCGCCTCGTCGGGGAGAAAGCTCGGATGGTAGCCGCCCATCACGACCTTCACCCCCCGCGCCCGATAGGCGCTCGCGATCTGATAGGCGCGGCGGGCGGCGAAGGTCTCCACCGTCATGGCCACGAGGTCGGTCGGCTCGTCGTAGGGCACCTCGCCCTCCTTGCGATCGTCCACGAGCGACAGCTCGACGTCGGGAGGGGTGAGACGCGCGAGCACCGCGAAGACCAGCGGTTCCATCACGTCGGAGACGTGTCCGTCGGCCGTATTGGGATAGACGAAGGTCACCTTCATCGCCGTCCTGCTTTCTCCCCCTGAGAGACCTCTCAGTATGCCAGAGCTTTGGCCGGCTGTGAGGGCCAGGCTCTTCGGGGCGCAGGGTGATCGAGTTCTCCGGATGGAAGAGCCCGGGGAGGGCATAGGGCGCTCGTGAAGCGGGCCCTGGCGGACGCCGCCCGGGCCTCGCTTCACCTCGCGCCGCCCGGGGCCAGGTGATCGCGGTGGAGGCGTGGCGGGTGGACGGCCGGCGCGGGGTCGAGGGAACCGAGGGCCTTTGGCGCGCTGCTGCGCTCGTGGGCGGCGCTCTTGGCCTCGCGCCTGCGCGCGGAGGGCAAGCACATCGCCATCGACGGCAAGACGAGTCGAGGCAGTACGGACAGCCGGACGGACAAGAAAGCCCTGCACACCGTGCGCGCCTATCTGAGCGAGGCGGGACTTGTGCTTGGGCAGGCCAAGACGGCGGAGACAACCTCCTCGCGGTCAAGGACAACCAGCCCACCTTGCGCATGAACCTCGCCGCGACCTTCGCCGAAGCGGACGATGCGCGGCTGCGCGCCGTAGACGAAGAGCCGCGTCCTACGTCGATAAATGGCCGGGCCTGAGCTGCGTCGTCCGCGTGACCCGCGAGCGCACGGTCCTCGACGTGGCCTTTGGCGAGGACCGGGCCCGGCATCGCGCCAAGAACGCCGCCGCCAACATGACCATCCTGCGCCACTTCGCCCTCAACCTCGTCAAGACCGACCAGGGCCGCAAGGTCGGCGTCGCCAACTCCAGAAAGCGCGCCGGATTCGACCGCTCCTTCCTCCTGCACCTCCTCTTGGGCGCTCAAGCCTAGCTCCTTTCCCCGGCCCACCCGGGGCCCCGACAACGGCAGCGGCGCGGCGGGTCAAAGCCCCTTTACCCCCTCTCCAAGCCGCGCGACGACTGCGGGGCGGTGCGCGAGGGGGCGCTTGCCCGACGCGCTGCCCCCTCGATACCCCAACGTCCGAGAACTTGACCGCCCTGCTTCGGGGCGTCACACCGCTTGGGCAGAGCGCGCTTCGCCTCCTCCGTGGTTCTTGCTAGACTCGTGGTCTTCGCCATCATGACCGCCTCCCCGCCCTCTCCCATCGCCATCGTGGCTCTGTCCTGCCGCTTCCCCGGCGCGAACGACCCGGAGACCTTCTGGCGCCTCCTCGCCGAGGGGAGAGACCTGGTGGGTGGCGTTCCCCCCGAGCGCTGGGACGCGCAGACGCACTTCGATCCCGACCCGTTGACTCCCGGCAAGACCGCCTGCCGCGAAGGGGCCTTCCTCGAGCAGATCGACGGCTTCGACTGGCGCGCCTTCGGGCTCTCGCCGCGCGAGGCGCGCAACATGGACCCCCAGCACCGCTTGCTCCTCGAGCTGGCCTGGGAGTGCTTCGAGCGAGCGGGCTGGCCTCTGCCCGCGCTCGGCGGCAGCCGCACCGCCGTCTTCGTCGGCATCATGTGGAACGAGTATTTCCGCCTGCAGGCGAAGGTGCCGGAGCAGATCGACGCCTTCAGCATCGTCGGGAACGCGCTGGCCTTCGCCGCGAATCGCATCTCGCACTCCTTCGACCTGCGCGGCCCGAGCCTGGTCCTGGACGTCGGCTGCGCCTCGTCGCTCTTCGCCGTGCACCAGGCCTGCCAGAGCCTGTGGAGCGGCGAGGCCGAGCTGGCGCTGGCCGGCGGGGTGAACCTGATCCTGACCCCCGAGCTCTACGTGGCGCACACCAAGGCGGGGATTCTCTCGCCGACCGGCCGCTGCCGCACCTTCGACGCCGACGCCGACGGTTTCGTCCCCGGCGAGGGCGCGGCGCTCGTCCTGCTGAAACCGCTCGCGCGCGCTCTCGCCGACGGAGACCCGATCTACGCCACGATCCTCGGCGGGGCGGTGAACCACAACGGCCGCAACGCCTGGATCATGGGGGTCGAGGAGCGCGCGCAGGTGGAGCTCCTTCGCGCGGCGTACGCGAAGGTCGGCCTCGACCCGGCGCTCGTGGACTACGTCGAGCTGCACGGCACGGGGACGCGCATCGGCGACCCGGTGGAGGCGCGCGCGCTGGGAGCCGTCCTCGGCGCGGGCGCGGGACGACCGGTGGAGCGCCCCCTGCGCGTCGGCTCGGTGAAGACCAACCTCGGCCACCTTGAGGCCGCCGGGAGCATGGCGCACCTCTTCAAGGTGGCGCTCGCGCTGACGCACGGAGAGCTTCCGGCGAGCCTGCACTGCCGCACCCTGAACCCGCAGATCCCGCTCGCCTCGCTCGGCCTGGCCCTGCAGACGCAGCACGGGAGCTGGCCGAGCGGGCCGGGGCCCCGCACGGCGGGGATCACCTCGCTCTCGCTCGGGGGAGCCAACGCGCACCTCGTGCTGACGGAGGGCCCCGCGGCCGCCCGGCCCCTCCACGCGGCGCGGACCACCGAGCACGGAGCGCCCGAGGTGCGGGCCGGCGAGCGGTCGAGCGAGCTCGTCACGCTCTCGGCCAGGACCGACGAGGCGCTGTCGGCGCTGGCCGGCCGGTACGCCGAACACCTGCGCGCGCGCCCCGAGCTCTCGCTGCGCGAGCTGGCCCACGCCAGCCAGACCACGCGCGGACCGCTTCCGCACCGACTGGCCGTCATCGGCGCGAATCGCGAGGCCGTCGCCGCGCGCCTCGAGGCCGCGGGGCGAGGCGAGGCGCTGCCGGGGATCTTTCGCCGCAAGACCCCCGAGGCGGCGCCCCGGCTGGCCTTCCTCTTCACGGGCCAGGGCGCGCAGTACGGCGGCATGGGGCGCGTACTCTACGAGTCGGAGCCACGCTTCCGCGAGGTGATCGATCGCTGCTCGCGGGCCGTCGGGGCGGCGCTGCGGCCGTCGCTCCTCGAGGCGCTCTACTCCCCCGCGCAGACGGCGCTGCTCGAAGAGACGCGCTACACGCAGCCCGCGCTCTACGCGCTCGAGGCGGGCCTCTTCGAGCTCTGGCGCGCGCTCGGCGTCGAGCCCGCGGTGCTGATCGGGCACAGCGTGGGCGAGTACGCGGCGGCCTACGCGGCGGGGGTCTTCTCGCTCGAGGAGGGGGCGCTCCTCGTGGCCGCGCGCGGTCGCCTGATGACCGAGCTCTGCGCGCCGGGGAAGATGGCGGTGCTCCTCGCGGATTCCGAGACCGTGGAGGCCGCGTGCGCGGAGACCGGCGGCGAGGTGGTCGTCGCCACGCTGAACGGCCCGCGAAACGTGGCCGTGGCCGGGCCGGCCGGCGCGGTGGACGGGCTCGTGGCGCGGCTCGCCGAGCGCGGGGTGCGCGCCGTCCCCTTGCCCGTCTCGCACGCCTTTCACTCGCCCATGATGGAGCCGATGCTCGGCCCCTTCGCCGAGGTCGCGCGCGGCCTGACCTACCGCGCGCCGACGCTCCCTCTCGTCTCGAACCTCACCGGAAGGCTCCTCGAGGGGCGGTCGCTCGACGCCGACTACTTCGTCGAGCACATCCGCCGGCCGGTCCGCTTCGCCGAGGGGATGGGCGCGCTCGCCGCGCTGGGAATCGACGCGCTGGTCGAGCTCGGACCGAGTCCGGTGCTGCTCGGCGCGGCCAAACAGCTCCTCCCCGAGGGAGAGCGGCTCGAGCTCCCGTCGCTGCGCAAGGGGCGCGACGACTGGGAGACGCTGCTCGCCGCGATCGCGGAGCTGCACCTGGCCGGCCTGCCCCTGCGCTTCGGCGCGCTCTACGGGCCGACCCCGCCGCGGCGCGTGCCTCTGCCCACCTACGCCTTCCAGCGCAGCCGCCTGTGGTTCGAGCGCGTGGCCCCGGCCTCCGAAGCGAACCCGCGGCTCTCGACGCCGGCCGAGTCGACCCCGACGCTCCTCGGCGAGCGCGTGCGCTCCCCCGCCCTCTCGGCCGAGGTCTTCGAGACGCGCCTTGAGCGCGCGAAGTGGCCCTGGCTCGACGAGCATCGGGTCTTCGGCGCGTGCGTGGCATCGGCCTCGCTCCAGCTCGCGCGCCTCTTTCTCGCGGCGGCCGAGCTCGGCCTGAAGGAGGTCGCCCTGACGGAGCTCCGTCTCAGCCGCGCGCTCCGCCTCGACGACGCGGTCCCCCGGCGGCTGCAGGTCGTCCTTCACCCCGACGGGGAAGGGGGCTTTCGCGCCGAGCTGACGAGCGCGGCCGACGAGCCCTCGGGCGCGCTCGTTTGGCAGGAGCACGGGCGCGCACACCTCGACGTGCGCGGAGCGGGCGAGGCTCGGCCCGTCACCGACGCCCTTCGCAACGCGGATGGCCCACCGGTGGACGGAGCGAGCTTCTACGCCGAGCGCGCGAGGTCGGGCGTTACGCTCTCCGGCCGCTACTGCACGCTCGAGCGGCTCTGGCGCTCCCCCGGCGCCGCGCGCGCGGAGCTCGCGGTGAAGAGCCCGGTGGGAGAAGAACACGCGGCGCTCGGCGCCCTCGCCGACCCCGGAGCGCTGGATGCGGTGCTGCAGGTCGCCGCGGCCGCCACGGCGGAAGGCCGCGCCACCCTGGTCCCCGTCCGGCTCGGCCGCTTCGAGGCCTACGGCCGCTGGCCCCGACGCCTGCGCTGCGAGGCCGAAGCGCTCGACGGCGACGCGTTCCGCGAGCGACTCGTGGCGCGGGTACGCGTGCGCGACGAGGCGGGAAGGCTCCTCGGCGCGCTCGACGAGGTGGAGTTTCGCGCGGTGACCGAGGCGCAGCTTTTCGGCGAAGGCGCCGACCCCGCCGCAAAGTGGCTCTACCGACTGCACTGGACCGCACGGGCCCGAGCCGCCGCGGCCGACCGCACCCTCGAGGTGGCCGCGCGCCGCTGGCTGCTCGTGGCTCCCGAGGGCCCGCTCGACCCCGAGGTCGTAGCGCGCGTCGAGGCTCTCGGCGTGCGCGTCGGCCGGCTCGAACGCAGAGGCGCGACGGAGCCGTTCGCGCTCGACGGCGCCCCCGTGCGCCTCGAGGCGACCGACGAGCTCGCGGCCCGCCTTTCTGCCGTCGGCCCCTTCGAACGCGTGATCTGGCTCGCCCCGCCGACAGGCGATTCGCACCTTCCGCTGCACGACGAGCTGGGCGTGCGCCTCGAGCGCCTCCTCGGGCCGCTCTTGCAGCTCGTGCGAGGATGCCTGCGTCTCGCGGGTCCGGCACCCCGGCTCGTTCTCGTCACCGAGGGGGCGCAGGCCGTGCGCGGCGACGAGCCGCTCGCGGGGGCGGTCGACGCCGCCCTCTGGGGTCTCGGCCGCGTGCTCTCGCGCGAGCACCCGCAGCTCTTCGGCGCGCTCATCGACCTCGACCCGGCCGACCGACCGCGCTCCCTGGACGGTCTCCTCGCCGAGCTCGCGGCCCCCGACGGCGAGGACCAGCTCGCGCTCCGCGGCGAGACGCGCTTCGTTCTCCGCCTGCGCCCGCTCGACCTCGCCGAGCAGCCGCGCCGCCCCCTCCCCGTCGCGGCCGACGGTAGCTACCTCATCACCGGCGGCCTCGGCGGCCTCGGGCTGCTCTTCGCCGAGTGGCTCGCCGCGCAGGGGGCGCGCCAGCTCGTGCTCGTCGGGCGCCGCCCTCCCTCTCCCGAGGCCCGCGCGCTGCTCGAGCGGCTACGCGCGTCGGGGGTCGAGGTCACCACGCTCGCTCTCGACGTCGGCACGGCCGAGGCGCTCTCCGCCCTGCGCGCGCACTTCGCGAGCGCCGGCGCCGCGCCGCTGCGAGGCGTGATCCACGCCGCGATGGTCCTCAAGGACCGGCCGCTCGCCGAGCTGGAGGCCCCGGCCTGCCTCGAGGTGCTCGGCCCCAAGGTGCAGGGAGCCCGCACGCTCCTCGCGCTCGCCGAGGACGCGCCGCTCGACTTCCTCTGGTTCTTCTCGTCGACCGCGTCGGTCGTGGGCACCCCCGGCCAGGCCAGCTACGCTGCGGCGAACGCCGTCCTCGACGCGCTGGCCGAGCTCCTGCGTGCCCGGGGCCTCCCCGCGCTGAGTCTGAACTACGGACCGTGGGCCGAGGTGGGGCGCGCGGCCGGGCTCCTCTCCGCCCTGCGCGAGCGGTGGGGCCTCGAGGCGATCCCCGTGGCCGACGGGCTCCGCCTCACCAGGGCTCTCGCCGAGGCCGGACTCGGTCAGGCCCTGCTCCTGCCGGCCGACTGGGAGACCTTCCTCGCGCGCCTGCGGCCGGGCTTCGCGCCCCCCCCGCTCTACGCCGAGGCCCGAAGCGCCGCGACACCGACGGACGGCACACGGCGCGCGACCGAGAGCGCGACCGAGAGCGCGACCGACGGCGCGACCTTCGCGCCCCCCGCGTCCGAGGCGCTCTTCGCCGCGCTGGTCGAGACGGGTCGCACGGCCGAACGCCAGCTCGACGGGCCGCGCCTCGACGAGGAGGCCCGCCTCGCCGACCTCGTAGACGAGCTGGCCCTCTCGTACGCCGAGCGCGCCCTCGCGGCGCTCGGCACCCGGGCGTCGTCCTTGCCCGACGAGCTCTCGCGTCTCGTCGCCGAGGGGACCGTTCGCCCCGGCTACCGCCAGCTCCTCGGCCGCTGGAGCCGCGCCCTCGCCTCCCGCACGACTCCGCCGCGCGAGCCCGCGCTCCTGCTCGAGCACCTCGCCGACGGCCCCGCCCTCGGCCGCGGCGACCTCGCGCTGCTCCGCGAGACGGGCCCGCGCCTCGCAGAGGTCCTCCGCGGCACCCTGGAGCCCCGCGAGCTCCTCTTCCCCGAGGGGAGCTTCGACCGCGTGAGCCGGATCTACGAGGGCGCGCTCTGGGCCGAGCTCCTCGGCGAGCTCTTGGCCGCGCTCGCTTCCCGCCTCGGCGCCACCATCGGCCGCCGCGGCGAGCTGCGCGTGCTCGAGCTCGGCGCCGGCACCGGAGCCACCACGGCGCGCCTGCTCCCCCTCTTCGACCCCGCGCGCACGCACTACGTCTTCTCCGACGTCTCGGCGCTCTTTCTGCGCCGCGGCCGCGAACGCTTCGGCCGCTACCCCTTCGTCAGCTACGCGCTCCTCGATCTCGAGCGGGACCCGCTCGCGCAAGGCCAGCCCCGCCAGGGCTACGACCTGGTCGTGGCGGCCAACGTGGTCCACGCCACGCGTGACCTCCGGCAGGCGGCGAGGCACCTGCGCGCGCTCCTCGCTCCAGGCGGGCTCCTCGCGCTCCTCGAGGTCACGCGCCCGTATCCCTTCTTCGACGCCACCTTCGGCCTCGTGCTCCCCGAGCTCGCCGACGAGGCCGACCGCGACGCCGGACAGTTCTTGACCACCCGGGGCTGGCGCGCGCTCCTCTCGACGGAAGGCTTCTCGCGCGTGGCCGCCTTCTCCGACGCGGGCGAGGCTCCGTCGCGCCTCGGGCAGCACGTGCTCCTCGCGCAGACCGACGCGGAAGCGGCTCCGGCGCTCGCCCTGCGCCAGTCGCGTCGGGGCGAGCTCGACGCGCTCGCCCTCGCGCCGCTCCCCCGTCGGGCCCCCGGCCCGGGCGAGGTCGAGCTGGTCGTCGACGCGGCGGGGCTGAACTTCCTCGACGTCCTGAGCGCCCTCGGCATGCTCCCCGAGGCGTTACCGCAGGCGCACGCCCCGCTCGGCAACGAGTGCGCCGGCCGCGTCGCGCGCGTGGGAGCGGGCGTCGCGCACCTCTCTCCCGGCGACGCGGTCTTCGGTCACGCCCCCGGTTGCCTCGCCACGCACGTGGTCACCGACGCGCGCTGGGTGGTCCGCCGCCCCGAGCGGCTGAGCCCCGCCGAGGCCGCGACGATGCCCGTCGTCTTCTCCACGGCCTACCAGGGGCTCGTCCGCCTCGCGCGCCTCGGCCCCGGCGAGCGCCTGCTGGTGCACGCCGCCACCGGAGGCGTCGGCCTCGCCGCCCTGCAGCTCGCCGCACACGTCGGCGCCGAGGTCTTCGCCACCGCGGGCTCCGACGAGAAGCGCGCGCGGCTCGCCGAGCTGGGCGTGCGGCACGTCATGAGCTCGCGCACCCCCGAGTTCCGCGACCAGATCCTCGCGGCCACGGGAGGACGCGGCGTGGACGTGGTCTTGAACTGCCTCTCGGGCGAGCTCCTCGCGGCCAGCTTCGCCGCGCTGGCTCGGGGGGGACGCTTCGTCGAGATCGGCGAGATCGACATCTGGAGCGAGGAGCGCGTGGCCCGGGAGCGCCCCGACGCGACCTACTTCCCGGTGGACCTCTTTCGCGACCGCCTGGCACGTCCCGAGCTCGCCCAGGAGCTATTGCACGACGTGCTCGCGCTCCTCGAGCGCGGAGCGCTTCGGCCCCTCCCCCATCGCGTGTTCGCCCTCGGCGAGGCCCAGGAGGCCTTTCGCCTGATGGCCAACGCGCGACACCAGGGCAAGCTCGTGCTGCTCTGTCAGCACGCCGCCGCGCCCACGACGATCGCGCCCACCACCGCGCGCCCCGCCGTGCTCGCCGCCGCGCCCACCGCCGCGCGATCCGAGCTCACCTCCCGGCTCACCGAGGCGCCCGCGGCCAGCCGCCCCGCCCTCCTTCTCGACTGGCTCCGCGCCACGCTCCTGCGACTGCTCGCGCTCGCCCCCGACACCGACGTTCCTCCGCACGCCGCGCTTGCCCCCTTCGGCCTGGACTCGCTCCTGGCCGTCGAGCTCCGCAGCACCGTAGGTCGCGCGCTCGGCCTCACGCTCCCGGCGAGCCTGCTCTTCGACTACCCGACCCTCTCGGGCCTGGCCGACTTCCTCCTCGGCAAGCTCTTCTCCGAGGACGCGCCCGCGCTGACGGTGCTCCCGGCGACTTCCCGGAGCTCGGACTCCCCCTCGGTTCGCGCGCTATCCAACGCCACCGCGGTCGCAGCCGCCGACACCGCCGACGCCGTGGTGATCCTCGGACTCGGCTGCCGCTTCCCGGGCGGGGCGAGCGACCCGGAGGCCTTCTGGCAGCTCTTGCGCGACGGACGCGACGCGATCATCGAGGTCCCGGCCGACCGCTGGCAGAAGGACCGCTACTACGACGCGGACCGCGACGCGCCGGGCAAGATGGTCACCCGCTCCGGGGGCTTCCTCTCCGATCAGCGGCTCGACGAGTTCGAGCCCGAGCGCTTCGACCTGCCCCTGCGCGAGGCCGAACGGCTCGACCCCCAGCAGCGCCTGCTCCTCGAGGTGACCACCGAGGCGCTCGAGCACGCGGGGCTGCCGCTCGACGGCCTGCGCGGCAGCGCCACCGGCGTCTTCGTCGGTATCATCAATCACGACTACGCGACGCTCGTGGATCGCGCCCCCGAGGAGATCGACGCCTACACCGGCATCGGCAGCCGACCCAGCACGGCCGCGGGCCGCCTCTCCTTCTGGCTGGACCTCAAGGGCCCGAACCTGGTGGTCGACACCGCCTGCTCGAGCTCGCTCGTGGCCGTGCACCTGGCCTGCCAGAGCCTCCGCGCCCGCGAGAGCGACCTCGGCCTCGCGGGGGGCGTGGGGCTGCTCCTCTCTCCCGAGCCCTTCGTCCACTTCTCCAAGCTCGGCATGCTGGCCCCCGACGGGCACTGTAAGACCTTCGACGCCCGCGCCGATGGCTACGTGCGCGGCGAGGGCTGCGGGGTGGTGGTGCTCAAGCGGCTCGCCGACGCCGAGCGCGACGGCGACCCGATCCTCGCCGTGCTGCGCGCCACCGCCGTGAACCAGGACGGGCGCTCGAGCTCCCTCACGGCGCCGAGCGGCCCGGCGCAGCAGGCCGTGATCCGCCGCTCCCTCGAGCTCGCGCGGCTCCCCCCCGACGCGGTGGACTTCGTCGAGACACACGGTACCGGTACCCCCCTCGGCGATCCGATCGAGGTCCAGGCGCTCGCCGCCGCCCTCGGCTCCACGCGCCCTCGCGAGCGGGCCCTCGCCCTCGGCGCGGTCAAGGCCAACCTCGGCCACCTCGAGCCCGCGGCCGGAGTCGCCGGGCTCCTCAAGGTCGTGCTCGCGCTGGCGCACGAGGAGCTCCCGCCACACTACGCCGTCCACGCGCTCAATCCGCTCCTCGCCTGGGACGCGCTGCCCGTCACGCTGGCCACGCGCCCGACGCCGTGGGTCGGAGACGGCGCGCCCCCCATCGCGGGGGTGAGCGCCTTCGGCTGGAGCGGCACGAACGCGCACGTGCTCGTGCAAGGAGCGAAGCGGCCGCCCCTCCCCGCGCCCCGGGCAAACAGGCCGCTCTACCTGCTCGCGCTCTCCACCAAGCACCCGCGCGCGCTCGGCCCGCTCGCCGCCCGCTGGGCCCGCTTCCTCGACGAGCACCCCACCCTCGACCCGGACGCCGTCTGCGCCGCGGCGAACCTGGGCCGCACCGCCTACAGGCACCGCCGCGCCGTGCTCGGCACCCACCTCGCCGAGCTCGCCGCCGAGCTCCACCGCCTCGCCGAGGAGCTCGGCGATCGCGCGGTGGCCCCCGTCCCCCCGCCGCCCTCCGACGAGCCGCCGCTCGCCGCCGAGGCCCTCGATCCCTCGCCGACCGACTCCCGCTACCCGGTGCGCCTTCGCGTTCTGGCCGAGCGCTTCGAGGCCGGTGCCGCGGTCGACTTCCGGCCGCTCCACGAGGGGACTCCGCGCACCGTGCACCTCCCCGCCACGCCGTGGATGCGGCGTCGCTGCTTCCGCGAGCCCCCGGCCCTCCTCGCGCAGCGAAGCACCGCACCGGAGTCGAGCCCCGCCCGCGTCGAGCCCCTCCCGCGCCACGACGCGCACCCGCTCCTCGGCCAAAGGATCGATTCCCCCGTCTCGCCCTGGACGATCTACGAGAGCACCGTCTCGTCAGCCCAGCCCGCGTACCTCGCCGAGCACCGCCTGCACGGCGAAGCCGTCCTCCCCGGGGCGTACTTCTGCGCGCTGGCGCTCGCCGCGGCCCGCGAACGTCAGGGCGGCCCCGTCCAGCGCCTGGAACAGGTCGCCTTCCATCGCGCGCTCGCGCTCCCCGAGGGCCACGAGACGCACCTGCAGCTCGCCTTTTCCGACGGAGACGTCGGCACGAACTTCCGGATCTTCAGTCGTCCGCTGGGCCGCGCTGTGAGCACCGCGAGCGACTGGTGCGAGCACGCCACGGGCCGCCTCGTCCGCGCCGAGGTGCTCGACGAAGGACAGGCCGCGCCGCTACCGGGCCCGCACCGCCCCTATCCCGCGGTGCTCGCCCCCTCGGACTTCTACGCCGCCGTCGCGCGACAAGGGCTCACCGTGGGTCCCGCCTTTCAGCCGCTCCAGAGCCTCGCCTGCACCGCCGGCGCCGCGCTCGGCGAGCTCGTCCTCCCCGAGGGGCTCGCGCTCACCCCCGGCCAGGGCCTCCATCCGGTTCTCCTCGACGGCGCGCTCCAGGTCGCCGTGGCCGCCGCGAGCGGTCTGGCTCCCGCGGCGCACCTCGTTCTCGGTCTCGACGCGCTCACCGCTCGGCCGACCGAGGCCCGGCGTCTCACCTGCCGCGCGCTGCTCCGCCCGCGCGAGTCGATCGCCTCCGCCGAGCTCTCCCTGGTGGATTGCAGCCTCTTCGACGAGGCCGGCCGCCTCGTGGCCCTCGCGCAGGGGGTGCGGCTCCAGCGCCTCGCCGCAACGCTGCCTGCCACCTCCGCTCCCCCACTCGAGGAGCATGTCCTCCCGACCCTCGAGGCCCTCGCCCAGACGGTACGCGGCGTCCTCGAATCCGTCGTCGGCGCGACCGCGGCCACGCTCCCCGCCACCGCGCGGATCATCGACCACATCGACTCGCTCCTGGCCGTCGAGCTGACGAAGGCCATCGGCCGGGCGGTCGGGCTCAAGCTCCCCCCGACGCTGCTCTACCAGCACGAGACGATCGACGAGGTGGCGAGGTACCTGGCCGACCAAGCGGCGCGTCAACGGAGTCCCTGACGCCGAAGCCCCTCCCGACCGTCAGCGCGCCTCGGCCCCCCGGCAGACGTCGATGACCAGCTTCCCTCGCGCGCGACGTGACTCGCTGAGCCGGTGCGCCTCCCCGCTCTCCTCGAGCTCGAAGACGCGATGAATGACGGGCCGAAGCTTCCCCGCCCGCCAGAGCTCGACCAGGTGGGCCAGATCCTCCGCGTTGGCCTCCGTGAGGTAGGTGAAGGCCCTCTTCGTGCCGCCGAATGGTCGCGCCATACGGGTTCGAAGCATCTCCGCCACGCCGGCCACCGTCGGGTAGACCGCCACGAACCGGCCACCCGACACGAGATGCCGCTCCATTGCGGCGAAGCTCGTCGCGTCGACCACGTCCACGATCGCCTCGAACCGGTCGCCCGTCGCGAGCGCCTCGCGATCGTAGGCCACGACCCGCTCTGCCCCGAGCGCCCGCACCAGCTCCTCGTTGCGCGAGCTGCACAGGGCCGTTACCCGCACGCCCGCCATCACCGCGAGCTGGACCACCAGAGTCCCGATGCCACCCGACGCACCGACCACCAGCGCCCGATCTCCGGCGCTCAGGGGGCCGGCCCACCGCAACGCCTGCAGCGCGGTGATCCCGGCTCGCGGGAGCGCCGCGGCCTCGTGAAACGACATCTCGGGCGGCTTGACCACGAGGTGTCCCGGCGACATCACCAGGTAGTCCGCACAAGCCCCCGGCCGGTGCGCGTCGAGCATCGCCATCACCGCGGTTCCGATCGGGAAGCCCGCCGCGCCGTCACCGAGCTCCTCCACCTGGCCCGCGACGTCGAACCCGAGCACCCGCGGCGGTCGAAGCGGCAGAATGAAGCGGACCTCTCCCCGCCGGAGACGCCAATCGAGCTGATTGATGCTCGTGGCTCGCACCCGGATCAGGACCTCGCCCGGACCGGGCTTCGGCCGCGGCACCTCGACCACCTGCACCACCTCCGGCCCGCCGTAGCGTTGGATAGCGACCGCCCGCATGGTCAAGCGCCCCTGCAGGAGCCCTTCGCCCCCGAGCTCGCACGCGACCGCCACGCGTTCTGTCCCCGCCCCGGACCGACCCATGCCGCGTTACCCACGCTCGGCCTCCGCGGTGGCCTCGCGAGCGGCCTTGCGTCGCGCCTGAAGCTCGACCTTGCCGTCGGACACGGCGGCCTCACTCTCCTTGAACAGGTCGTCCACCATGGTCTGCATCGCTGCGGCGCTACGAACCTCTGCCTCGGTCTGCGGCACGTGAGACATCGCGGTGTAGGGCTTTCCGCCCGGCGGCACGTAGGCCCCGGTCTTGATCGAGACCACGAGCTCCGGAAGGTCGCGTCCGTCCGCGACCGTCTGCACCGCCAGCAGAGCGCGTGTTATCGGACCCACCTTGCCGGTCTCCCCTTCGACCTCCCACTCGCGCTGAACGCGTCCGATGGCCAGCTTTCCCAGCTGCGTCGCCGCCCGGTACGCGAGGGCCTTCGGCGCCGAGAGCCTTCGATAGGGTCTGAGGATCTCCCCCTTCAGCTCTCGAAGCCGCGCACGGTCGACCGGCACGCCGTGGACCTCATGCTCCAGAAACACCGCGATGCCCTGCTCGATCTTCTTCAGCCAGCGAAAGATGTCGAGCTGCCGCGGATGGCGCATGAGCCCTAGCGCCACGTTCTGCGGCTGCGCGTGGGGCCAGTCCACCAGATCGAACAAGATGGCGAACACGGGCGCCGTGGGCTTCTTCGACGTCGCGAGCGCCGTGTTGAGGACCGCCACGCTCGCCCTCGCCGTGCCGCTGGCGTTCTGCTCGAACGTGGTCGCAAAGGTCGCGTTCTTCTTGCGGGCAATCGACGAGAAATCCATGTAGAGAAACGGATCGATGTTGTACCAGAGCCACGGGAGCTGCTCCTCGAACCCGTCGTTGCCCTTGACGATCATCGCGTGCGTCTCGGCCACCGTCTCGTCGGTCTCCCCTGGGAACCCATAGATGAAGTTCATCCACGCCTTCACCCCGTGACGGGCGAGCCCGGCCAGGGCCGTCGGCACATGGTCGGCACGCGTGCCCTTGTGCATCAGGTTGAGGATCGTCTGGCTCCCGCTCTCCATGCCGACGGTCACGAGCCGAAGTCCGGCCCCGGACATCAGCGCCACGGTTTCATCGTCCAGCAGGTCCGAGACCCGCGCGTGGCACCAGATGGGGTGAGGAGAGCCGCCCCGTGCGATCAGCTCCCGCATCATCGTCGCCCACCTGTCACGCGGAAACGTGGCCGTCGAGTCGATGAGCGCAATCGATCCGTGGGGCACGCTCCGCCCGGCCCTCACGATACGTTCCGCGGCCAGGCTGGCGGTCATCTCTCCGTAGCGCGCGAGGTTCCGAAAGGTACAGAACTCGCACATGAAGAGACATCCCCGCACGGTCTCCAGGCCTACCTGCATGGGCGACGCCTGCAGGTCGATGGGCGGCGTGCATCGCTCGGCCAGGCGGAAGTCGACGGCTGGCACCTCGTTGAGATCGAGGGACGAGATCTTCCCGGTGTAGACGAGCTCGCCGTCCGCTCGGCGCAGGAAGAGGCCCGGGATCTGATCCAGTCGTCCCTCTCCCTGCACGGCTCTCGCGATCTGCGGCAACCGCACTTCCCCCTCTCCGACGCACAGCACGTCGGCGGGCAACGAGAGGAACGCCTTGGTATCGGTGGTGTAGAGATATCCTCCTACGACCAGCGTGCTCTGCGGCAAGATCTGCTTGGCCAGGCGACAGATCGCGGCCAGCCACCGACCATCCATGGTGAAGGTGCTCGAGATGCCGAGTACGCGTGGACGCCTCGCTACGAGGGATTCGAGCTGTTTGCGCCAATAGGAGATGGGACTCGACGGAGGGTCGATGGCCTCCCAGGAAAGCCCCTCCCGCTCCAGCGCAGAGACGAGCGTCAACGCCGTCAACGATCGTGTGTGAAGCCCGACCGTCGGCTCTCCGTCGAACAGCGGGCCCGTATCGCCATAGAGATTGAGGGACCTCCCGACATAAGAGCATACTTCGAGATAGGCTCTCGCATAGGGCGCAGCGAAGGACGCACCACCCGTCCGCCGCGTCAGCGGGTTCGCCAGAAACCCCATGACGTCTTGCCGGACTACGAGAAGCGCAACGTCCAGAGCACTATCGACCATGTGCCACTGTTCCTTTCCGCGTACGGGCCGGCCGGAATCGATTAGCATATCATCACGTGACGGAGGGAACCAGGGTGGGACCGCAAGCATTCCATGACGTGATCGTCGTCGGATCGGGCGCCACAGGCAGCTATGCCGCGATGGAGCTCACGGGCCGAGGCCTTCGCGTGCTCCTCCTCGAGGCCGGACGCTCCGTCGACTTCACGCGCGAGTTTCCGCCCGTGAATCCTGCCTCCGCCGGATCGCCTCACTTGAGCGAGTGGCTGACGGGGCGACAACCGATTCAGGCTCTCTCCTCGCTCTACCTCGCCCACAACCGGCACTTCTTCGTCGACGACGTGGAGGCTCCCTACACCTGCGCCTGGAATCGGCCCTTCCTCTGGATTCGGGGTCGGCAGCTGGGCGGCCGACTGCACACCTGGGCCCGCGTGGGACTACGCCTCTCCGACGACGAACTGCAAGCCCCGGCCCGAGACGGGCTCGGCGAGCCCTGGCCGATTCGCTATGCGGAGCTCGCCCCGTACTACGACCGCGTGGAGTCGTTCTACGGTCTCGAGGGCGAGGTCGACGGCATCGCCGCTCTCCCCGACGGCCGCGTCTCGCGCCCCCGACCGCTCACGGCCGGCGAACGTTGGTTGCGCGAGACACTGGACCGCGGCTGGCCGGACCGGCGCCTGATCGCCGCGCGGACGCTGGGCGCTCCCGTGGGCACGATCCCTCCCCCGCTCGCCGTCGCCCACGGCACGGGGCGACTCACGGCCATCACCGACGCCGTGGTGACCCGCGTCTCTGTCGATCCGAAGCGCAACCTGGCCGACGGCGTGATCTATCGCGATCGGCTCACGGGAGAGGAGCGCGGCGCCCGGGCTCGCGCCGTCATGCTCTGCGCCTCCACGATCGAGACGGTGCGCTTGCTGCTCGCCTCGGCGACGCCTCGGCATCCTGACGGGCTCGGCGCGTCGAGCGGACTTCTCGGGCGGTACCTCACGGAGCACACCCTGGTCAACGTGCTCGCCGTGGCCCCGGGGTTGCGCGACGACGCGGTAGCGCTGCAAGGACCCGGGGGCACGAACCCCTACGACCTCGGCGGGCTGGTGGGCTTCTATGTGCCTCCCTTCTTCAACGTCACCCGGAGAGACCCCGCCTTCGCGCGCCGTTTTGCCCTCGTCGGCTCGGTCGGCCGGCCGACCTGGCTGCGCCCCTCGATTCTCGGGCCTCGCGACGCCGTGGCGGTCCTCGAGGCCTTCGGCGAGGTCCTCCCCCGCCTCGACAACCGGATCACGTTGCACCCGACTCGCACCGATCGCTTCGGCGTCCCCCTCGCGAACCTCGATTTCCGCTACGGGGAGAACGAGCTCGCCATGACCGAACGAGCCGCCACGTGCCTGGCGGAGCTAGCGGACGAGGCTGGCTTCCAGCGCATGGTCGGTCCCGTGCGGGCCCCGGCAGGCAGCTCCATCCACGAGCTCGGGGGGGCGCGGATGGGGTCATCCCGCCGCACCTCGGTGCTCGACCCGCAGAATCGGGTGTGGGACGTACCGAACCTCTTCGTGACGGATGGCGCATCCTTCGTCACGTCGGGCTATCAGAACTGCACGCTCACCATGCTCGCGCTGACAGCCCGGGCCTGCGAGGCGCTGGTGCGCGACGGGCCCGCGGCCGGTTAGTCGGCGACCTCGACCCCCTCGCTCGCCTTCGCTTCGTCCTCCATGACCATCTTGCGCGCACGCGAATAGTCGCGCTTCCCCTCGGTCACGTTCTCCTCGGCCTCCTTGATCATCCCGCGCGACAGCTCGGCGATATCGGACGAGTGACGCATGCCGAACGCGTCACCTCCCGTCTCGACCGGCGACGCGCTGTCCACGCCCGCAGGAGGCACGTAGCGCCCCTCGCGAAGCGACCGCACTGCATCCTGTAGATTCCGTCCATCGTTCAGCGTCAGCGCCGCCAACGCCACGCGGGTGAGAGGTCCGACTCGGTTGGTGGCCTGCTCCTCCTTCCACTCGCCGCGCATGGCCCGCATGCCGAGGGAGAGTCCCTGCGTCCCAACGTAGTTCCTCGCGCGCTTGGCCAGCGACGACTGGGGATAGGGCGCCAGTATCTGACGCTTGAGCTCGCGGAGCTCTTGCATGTCGAGCGGGCGGCCGTTCACGTCCCGTTCGAGGAAGAGCGAGATCCCTCGCTCGATCTTCTTCAGCCAGCGGAAGATCTCCATCCTCTCGCGATAGCGCATGAAGCTGAGCGACACGTTGAGCGCCTGCGCGTTGGGCCAATCCAGCATGTGGAAGAGGATGACGAACACCGGCGCCGAGGGCTTGCTCGACGTCGCGATGACCGTCCGGAGGATGGATTCGCTCGCCTTGATCGTTCCGAGGGCGTTCTGCTCGTAACTATCCGCGTGGTGCGCCTGCTTCTTGCGCGTGATGGACGAGAAATCCTGGTAGAGGAAGGGGTCCACGTTGTACCAGAGCAGCGGCGGGTCGTCCTCGAAGCCGTCGTTGGCCGAGAGGATCAGCCGGTGCGTGTTGGCGTACGTCTCGTCGGTCTCCCCCGGGAAGCCGCAGATGAAGTTGAAGTAGGCCTTGAGCCCGTGCTTGTGGAAGGCCGCGAGCGCGGGCTTCACCTGGTCCGCGCGGGTCCCCTTGCGCATGGCGTTCAGAATGCGCTGGTCTCCGCTCTCCATGCCGACCAGCATCTCGCGCACGCCGGCCCGGTACATCAGCTCCGCGCTCTCCTCGTTGATGTCCGAGACGCGCCCCTGGATCCAGATCGGGTGCGGAGAGCCCCCGGCCTCCGCCAGCCGACGCATGATCTCCAGCCAGCGGTCGCGCGGAAACGTCGCCGTGGCGTCGGTGATCACCACCACGCCGTCCTTCACCGTGCGCGCCGCATCGAGGATGCGCGCCGCCGCCACCTCGGCGTCCATCATGTTGAACTTGGCGAGCATGCGGTAGGTGCAGAACTCGCACATGAAGAGGCACCCGCGCTGCGTCTCGATGCCGACCTGAATCGGGTGCTCGTCCACGAGTGCAGGAGGGCTGCACCGCTCCGCGAGCCGCCAGTCGAGCGGCGCCAGCTCGTTCATATCGAGCGCCTTGGGCTTGCCCGTGTAGTGGAGCTCTCCGTCAGACCGTCGGAGGTAGATCCCCGGGATTTCCTCGAGGGCGCCCCCCTCCTTCACGGCGCGCACGATCTGCGGCAGCCGCACTTCGCCTTCCCCCACCGCCAGCACGTCGGCCGGGAGCGCCAAGAAGCCCTTCGAGTCGGTGACGTAGAAGTAGCCCCCGACGATGATCTTGGCCTCGGGGATCATCCGCCGCGCCAGCACGCAGAGCGCGGCGAGCCAGGCGTAGTTGAAGACGAAGGTGGTCGAGAAGGCCACCACGCGCGGCCGCTTCGGCGCGAGGAGGGCGAGCTGCTCGCGCCAGTACGAGATGGGGCGCGACGGCGGGTCGATGACCTCCCACCTGAGCCCCGCGTTCTCCATCGCGGTAGCGAGCGTCACGGCCGCGAGCGACCGGTTGTGCAGCTCGCTCTGCGGCTTGCCGCGAAAGGAGGGCGGGGCGTCGCCGTAGAGCGTGAGCGGTCGCCCCACGTAGGCGCAGAGGTCGGTGTAGGCCTTCACGTATGGAGCGGCCAGACTCGCTCCCGCGGTTCGGCGCGTGTTGGGGTCGGCCATGAACCCCACGGCCTCCTGTCGCGTAACGAGCACTGCCACGTCGAGGCGTCCGTCGGACATATCGGTTTGCCTTTCCTCCAGCGCGCCCCCGCCGCCAGAACCTATTCGTCGTCGAGGTTGTAGTCCTGGATCTTCACCAGCAGCGTGCGCCGGGGAATGCCGAGCGTACGCGACACCGCGCTGCGATTGCCACCGGCTCGCTCGAGCGCCTCGCGCAAGAGCTTCGCTTCGTACCACGCCACGACGCCAGGAAGCCCTTCGCGTCGCACGGCGGCCGGCACCTGAGCCAGCACCTTGGGCTCCGTGGCCACCGCCTCCTGCGTGTCGAGCCCGAAGGCCTTCATCTTGTGCCGCAGGGTCCGCAGCGGCATCTTGAGCGCCTCGGCCGCGGTGGTGCGGCTCCAGCCCGACGCCGCGAGGGCCTCGACGATCAGCTCTCGCTCGAGCTCGCCCACCAACTGCCAGAAACGCCCCTCCCCCTCCGCCGGTTCCCCCGGCCTGCTCTCGTTGACCAGCGTGCGGTCCTCACCGTCGAGAGGTCGCCGCCCAGCCGTCGGCGGAATCGCCAGCGTCGGCCGGACCTCCCGGCGTGCGGGGGCTGCGAGCCCGGGCAGCCCCTCTGCGGGCCCCCACGGCGGCGCGTCGCTCTTGTCGAGCTCGTCGCCGCGCACGGCCTCCGAGAGCACCCTCCTTCGGGTCGAATCGGCCGCCTGCAGGCCCGACACCCCGCGCGCCAGCGGCCCCAGGCGCACGCGCTCCGAGAGGTCCTCGAGCGCCACCGTGCTCCCTTGCGCGATCAGCACCGCACGGTCGATCACGTTGCGCAGCTCGCGCACGTTCCCCGGCCACCGATAACGCAGGAGCGCCTCCGCCGCGGCCTCCTCGAAGCGCTGCACCGGCCGGCCGTTCTCGCGCGCCGCCTCCGCCATGAAGTACTGCGCGAGCGGCAGGATCTCCTCGGGACGGTGCCGCAGCGCGGGCACCTTGAGGGTCAGCGCGTTCAGCCGGAAGAGCAGGTCGCTCCGGAAGGTCCCTTCCTCGCACATGCGCTCCAGGTCGCGGTGCGTGGCCGCGATGACCCGCGTGTTGACCGCGAGCTCCTTGCTCGACCCCACGCGGGACACGCGTCGCGTCTCGAGCACGCGCAGCAGCGCCGCCTGCGCCTTGGGGGTCAGCTCGCCGATCTCGTCCAGAAAGACCGACCCCCCCTCCGCCGATTCGAAGACCCCTCTGCTCTGCGCGAGCGCCCCCGTGAAGGCCCCCCGCTCGTGGCCGAAGAGCGTGCTCTCGAGCAGCGGCTCGGGGATGGCCCCGCAGTTGACGCAGATGAGCGGCTTCGCGCTCCGCGGGCTCCGGTCGTGCAGCTCGCGCGCCACGACCTCCTTGCCGCTCCCCGTCTCCCCGAGGACGAGCACGGGGAGCGTGGAATCCGCGATGCGCCCGATCATCTCGTAGAGCGCGGTCATCGCGGGGCTGCGCACCACGGGACCCCCGCCGCGCGGCAGGTCGTTCGAGGTCGTCACGTCGCGCGTGACCGTGTCCGGCGCCAGGTGCAGAGGGCTCCGCTCGCTCGCCCGCGTCAGCGCCGCGAGCCCCGCGTCGAGGAGCTGAGCCGCCGAGTCCGCGCTGTCGGGGTGCAAGGCCCCGCCGCAGAGGAGCTTCACCTCGCTCTCCTCGGCCTTGCGCAGGAGCTTGCGCGCCACCTCGAGGAGCCCCTCGCGCCCCGTCTCGGGCACCAGGATCTCGACCGTGTCGCTGGCATAGAGCGCGATCTTGTCCACGGGGCGCAGGAGCTGGCGGAGCGGCGCGCACCAGTCGCTCGGCAAGAGCCGTCCCCGGTCGGCCGGCCGGAGCACCAGCACCCCGAGGCAGCGCCTGAAGGTGCGGGTGCGATCCACCTCGTCCTCGAGCGCCGAGAGAAACTGGTCGTGGCTCGCCAGCCCGTAGAGGTGGCTCTCGTCGGCCCGCACGGCGCTCACCCGCAGCGCCACCGCCCCCACCTGCGCCGTCTCGCCGATGCCGAGCCGCGCGCGCTGGACCCGCTGGCGCCCGACCCAGGTGCCGTTCGTCGACCCCAGGTCCTCGATCCAGATCTCGCCGTCGTAGCTCACGCGGGCGTGCTTGCGGGAGAGGCTGCGGTCGTCGATGCAGATCTCCGCCTCGGCCGAGCGTCCGATGCACAGGCTCGTTCCTCGTTCGAGCTGCGCCACGGCGACGCCGTTACGGTGGTGCAGCAGGAGCGTGACCTGCTCCCTCGCCGGGCTCTCGGCGATGGACTGCAGATCTTCCATGATCGTCGCTTCGGCATTCAGCCCGGACCTCTCGGCTCTGCGTCGCTCGTCGGCGTTCATGGCGGCTCGGGGGTCAGTATAGCATCGGCTCGCGCGGCATCGACGAGCGCCCGCCGGTCCACTTTGCCGTTACCGGTCCTCGGCAGGGCAGCGAGGTGACGCACCCGGTCCACGATCATGTAGCGGGGCAGCCTCCCCGCCAGGTGCTTCTTGAGCTCGAGCAGGCCGGGCCGCCGGTCGTCCGCCGCGACGACGAAGGCCACGAGCTGCGCCTCGAGCCCGCTCCCCAGGACGACCACCGCCGCCTCGCGCACCGCCGCGTGGTCGTGCAGCACGGCTTCGATCTCGCCGAGCTCCACCCGGTAGCCGCGCACCTTGACCAGGTAGTCCTTGCGCCCGACGAAGGTGAAGCCGCCGTCGCCGTCGGCGCGCACCAGGTCTCCCGTGGCGTACGCGCGGCCCTCGTGCGGCGCCTGGCCGTAATAGCCGAGCATCACCGTCGGCCCCTCGACCACGAGCTCGCCCTCCTCTCCGGCTCCGGCGGGCTGGCCGTCCTCGCGGCGGGCCCAGACCCGGTCGCCCGAGCAGGCCCGGCCGATCGGGATGGACGAGACCTCCGCCCCCGGCGGCTCGCGCACCTCGTGAAAGGTGCAGACGTTCGTCTCCGTCGGGCCGTAGAGGTTCAGCATCCGCACGCCCGGCAGGTGCTGCATCAGGCGACGCAGGTGCGGCACGGGGAAGGGCTCCCCCGCGAAGCAGACCGCCCGCAGCGACGGCACGGGGTCGTCGAGCAGCCCCCCTTGGTCCATCATCAACATGAGCGCCGACGGGACGGAGTACCAGATCGTGGGCACCTCCCGCGCGACGAACTCCACCAACGCACGCGGGCTGAAGGCCGCGAGGCTCGGCACCAGCGTCACCGCCGCACCGGCGTGGAAGGCGCCGTAGAGGTCGAGCACCGAGAGGTCGAAATGCAGTGGCGCGTGGTTCGCCAGCCGGTCGGCGGCAGAGAGGTCGAGCTCCTCCACCGCCCACCGCACGAAGGCGAGCGCGTTCTCGTGGCTGATGCAGACCCCTTTCGGGCGGCCCGTGGACCCGGAGGTGTAGAGCACGTACGCCAGCGCGTCGGGACCGCGCGCGGGGACGAGCGGCGCGGTCGAATAGCGCGCGAGCTCGCCCCACGAGAGGTCACACCCCCCGGGCTCGACGGCGACGCGGCGCACCGCGAGCCCTTCGGTCACCTTCGCCCCTTCCTCCACGCTTCGCGTCACGAGCAGCCGCGCGTGGCAGTCCTCGAGGATCTGGCGCGCCCGCGCCGGCGGGGAGAGGGGGTCGATCGGCACGTAGGCCAGGCCCGCCTTCAGCGCCGCCTGCATGGCGACGACCGCGTGCGTGGACTTCTCGAGCCAGAGCGCCACGCGGTCCCCCGGGCGCCCGCCGAGGTCGAGCAGGGCGTGCCCGAGCCGCGTCGCCAGCTCGTCCAGCTCACCATAGTCGAGCGCTCCATCGGGGGCCCGCACGGCGAGCGCCCGCGGATCCCGGCTGGCGTGGGCGGAGAGCAACTGATCGAGCGTCGCGGCCATGCGGTGCATTCTCCCCCAACCTCACCGGGCGGCGGAAGCTCCCGTCGCAACCTGACCCGTGCTAGCGTTGCCCCATCGGAAGGGCCTGTCCCCGCGCCCCCCGAAACGCCTGCGCCGCCCCCCCCGAGAGGAGCGATGAGCATCCACGCCGAAGCCTGGTTCATCCACGCCGCCGCTCCCGGCCAGCCGGGGGGGCGCGCCCGCCTCGTGCGCGAGGCCTTCACCTTCGGCGACGTGGAGCCCGACGAGGTCCTGCTCGAACCGCTCTTCGGCGGGTGGGAAGCCAACATGGACCACGCCCTCTCGCGCAGCCCGGTGGACATCTGTCGCCACCGCCGCGAGGAACGGGTCGTGCTCGGCAACAGCGGCGTAGTGCGCGTCCTCGAGGTGGGCCGCGCGGTCACGACCGCCGAGCCGGGGCAGCTCGCGGTCCTCTGGCCGGCCACGGCGCTCGACCCCTTCGGCTACCCCGAGCTGATGTGGGGCTACGACGCGCCGGGCTCGCTCGGCTGCCTCGCCACGCGCCTCAAATGCAAGGCGCACGAGCTCTGCACGCTCCCCGGCGACACGCGCCACGCGCTCGCGCGCTGGGCCGCCTTCAGCGTGAAATACGGCGCCGCCTGGTCCAACTGGAAGCTGGCCCACGCCGTCCTCCGCGCGCAGATCTCGGCCGAGGAGCTCCCCGCCCCGCACGTCTGGGGCTTCGGCGGCGGCACCACCCTGGCCGAGCTCGAGCTCGCGCGGCACGTGGGGTGCCAGACGGTCATGCTCTCCGGAAACACCGCCCGCCGGCGCACGATCGAGGCCAAGGGGGTCACGCCCCTCGATCGATCCGCTCTCGGAGACCTCTCCTTCGACGACGAGCGCTTCGCGGCCGACGCGGACTTCCGCCGCGCGTACGTCGCCGCCGAGGCCGCCTTCCTCGCCGAGGTCCGCGGGCGCACCGAAGGCCAAGGGGTCCACGTCTTCGTCGACTACATCGGCTCGCCCACCTTCCGCGCGGCCTCGAAGGCCCTCGCGCGCGAAGGCGTGCTCACCACCGCGGGGTGGAAGGAGGGACGCATGATCTCCTATCAGCGCCCCACGAGCTGCATCAAGCGGCACCAGTACATCCACACGCACGGCACCCGGGGGAGCGAAGCGCGCGAGGCCGTGACCTACGCCGAACGCACCGGCTGGCTCCCCCTGCCCGACGAGCGCATCTTCTCCTTCGACGAGATCCCCGAGCTCGCGGACCGCTACGCCGAGGGCCAGCTCGGGCTCTTCCCGATCTACCGCGTGCACGGCTAGGATCGGCCCCGCACAGGAGGTGCGTGAGATGAGCGAGTCAGAGACCCCGAGCTGGACGAGCTGGAGCGCGCTGTCGGAGACGACCCGCCGGGTTCTCCTCGCCCGCGCGACCCTCTGGAGCGAGCTCTCCGCCGACCAGCGCGAGGCCTTGCTCGCGCAGGCGGACTGGCAGGAGCTGCGCCTCGTGCCCCAGGCGCGGGCCGAGAAGCTCGCGCGGCTGGTCTCCGTCGAGGAGACGTGCGCCGACCTGGGCGTTATCCCGACCGAGCTCTTCTGGCTCATGAGCACGCGGCAGCTCGCCGGATGGCTGGTGGAGGGGGTCTGGCGCTTCGACCGGGGACAGGTCGCGCGGTGGGTCGAGGAGCGCGGGGGCCCAGACGAGGTCCGTCGGGACGTGCGGGCTCAGATGGCCGAGCACCGCGCCGCGCAGCTCGCCCCGAGCGGCGCCAAGGGCTGAGGGCCGCGAGCTCTCACCCCTTCCGCGCGGAGAGCTGACACACCAGGCGGGTCAGCGCCGCGAGGCTCGCCAGGTTCGAGACCGTCAGCGCCTCCTCGGGGATCTTGACCGTGAACTCCCTCTGCACGTAGGCCCGCAGCCGCATGAGCGAGATGGAGTTGATGAGCCCCAGCTCGATGAGCGGCGTCTCCGCCTCGAGGCCCTCGTCGTTTCCCTCGAGCATCTCCTTCACGATGAAGGCCTTCAGGCCGGCCAGAATCTGCGTCTCGTGCATGCTCACAATCCCATCAGGCTGGCGATGATGTTGCGCTGGATCTCGGAGGTCCCCGAGACGATGGTGCTCGGGAGCGCGTCGCGAAGCATGCGCTCCACCCCGACGTCGCGGATCACCCCGCTCGCCCCGTGGACCTGCACGGCGTCGAGGCTCGACTGCACGGCGGCCTCGCTGACCGCCAGCTTGGCCATCGCCACCGCCTCGGTCGCGTCCTCCCCCTGGTCGATGAGCCAGCAGGCCCGGTAGAGCAGGAGCCGCGCCGCCTCGAGCCGCACCTTCATCTCGACCAGCCGGTGGGCGATCGCCTGATGCGCGCCGATCGGCTTGCCGCGCTGCGTGCGCTCCTGCGCGTAGCGCGTGGTGCTCTCGAGCTGCCGCTCGAGCATCCCGACGTACCCCGCGAAGAGGCAGGCCCGCTCCCAGCGCATCGAGCCGGCGAAGATCACGCTCCCCTGCCCCTCCTCGCCCAGGCGCTGCGCGGCGGGGACGCGGCACTCGCGCAGGTAGACCGGTCCGAGGGGCGCCGAGACGAGCCCCAGCGTATCGAAGGGCCGCCCCACCTCGAGCCCCTCGGCGCCGCGTTCGACGACGAAGGCCGACAGCCCCAGGTAGCCGTGGCGCGGGTTCGTCGAGGCGTAGACCAGAAAGACGTCCGCCACCGGACCGTTCGTCACGTAGCTCTTCTCGCCGGTGAGCACGTAGTCGTCGCCGACCCGCTCGGCGCGGCAGGCGATGGCGTGGATGTCCGAGCCCGCCTCCGCCTCGGTCGCGGCGTTGGCCCCGATGAGGCGCCCCGAGGCCAGGCCGGGCACGACGCGACGACGGAGGTCCTCCTGCGCGTAGCGGCAGATCGGCTCGGCGCAGGCGAAGAGGTGCGCCGCGAGGCCGAAGACGAGCCCCCCGTCCTCGCACCCTTTGCCGAGCGCCTCGACGAGTCGGGCCGACGAGAGAGCGTCGAGCCCCATCCCCCCGTACGCCTCGGGGATGCACAGCCCCGCCAGCCCCAGCTCCCCGGCGCGGAGCCACGCCGCCCGCGGAAAGACGCGCGCCCGTTCGCGCTCGGCGAGCCCCTCGTTCAGCTCGCGCCGGGCGAAGGTCAGGACGCGTTCGTAGAGCTCTTCCTGCGTGGCGGTGAAGCGGAAGTCCATCGGGTCCCTCGATGCCGAGTCCATACTATCAAGCTTCGTCGCTCGGAGCGCGCACCGCGATACGCGCCCAGTCGAGTCGAGTCGCGCCAGCCGCCCGCCTCGCCGCCGGTCTCCTCGCCGCCGGTCCGGCCCGCGCTCGGCCGTGCTAGGCTCGGAAGCGACGAAGCCATGCGTCTCTTCGCCATCAGCGACCTGCACCTGCACTACGAAGAGAACCGCCGGGCTCTCGTCGAGCTTCCCCCGCACCGCGACGACTGGTTGATCGTGGCGGGGGACGTCGGACACCGGCTCGCCGACCTCGAGCTCGCCTGGCAGGTGCTCGCCGAGCGCTTCGCCCGCGTCGTCTGGGCCCCCGGCAATCACGAGCTCTGGACTGCCTCGAACGGCGCGCGGGAGCTTCGCGGCGAAGAGAAGTACCTCGAGCTCGTGGCGCTCTCGCGGCGCTACGGCGTGCTGACCCCCGAGGACGACTACCCCGCCTTCCCCCACGACGGGCGCGTCTATCGCCTCGCCCCGCTCTTTCTGCTCTACGACTACAGCTTCCGCCCCGAGCACCTCCCGCTCGAGGAGGCGGTCCCCTGGGCCCTCGAGGCCGAGACCCTCTGCACCGACGAGTACTACCTCTCTCCCGAACCGCACGCCTCGCGCGCCGCGTGGTGCGAGCTCCTTTGCCGCCGGGCCGAAGCGCGCCTCGACGCCGTCCCGCGCGAGGAGCCGCTGGTCCTCATCAACCACTTTCCGCTCCGCCGCGACCTGGTGCAGATCGCCATCCCGCGCTTCATCATCTGGTGCGGCACCCGCCGGACCGAGGACTGGCACCGCCGCTACAACGTCGAGGTCGTGGTGAGCGGCCACCTGCACGTGCGCACCACCGACTGGCGCGACGACGTCCGCTTCGAGGAGGTCTCCCTCGGCTATCCCCGTCAGTGGCAGCAAGGAAAGAGCCTCGCCAGCTACCTCCGTCCGATCTTCCCGTCGGACGCCGCACCGGCACGCGGCCGGCTGCGACTCTACTGAGTCGCGTCCGTGAATCCCCCTCTAGCGCTCGCCCCCGACGCGGTTCACCTCTGGTTCGTGCGTCTCCCCGCGACCGACGACCCGCTCCTGCTCTCCCGCTACGCCGCCCTCCTCTCGCCCGAGGAGGAGGAGCGTCGCGCGCGCTTCGCCTTCGAGCACCTCCGACACACCTTCCTCGTGACCCGCGTCCTCGTGCGCTCGATCCTCTCGCGCTACGCACCAGGCGTTCCGCCCGAGGCCTGGACCTTCTCGGCCAACGCGTACGGTCGCCCGGCGATCGCCTCCCCCGACCCCGGCCTCCCGCTGCGCTTCAACCTGAGTCACACGGACGGACTGGTGCTGCTCGGCGTAACCCTCGATCGCGACCTAGGCGTGGACGTGGAGCACACCGGCCGCCCCGGGCAGACCGTCGAGCTCGCCGCCGACGTCTTTTCCCCCGTCGAGAACGCGGAGCTTCTGGCCCTTCCCGCGAGCGCCCATCGCCGCCGCTTCTTCGAGCTCTGGACGCTGAAGGAGGCCTACATCAAGGCGCGGGGCCTCGGCCTAGCCCTGCCGCTCGACGGCTTCTCGTATGCGTTTCGCGAAAGCCACGCCCCGAGCATCGCATTCTCTCCCGCCGTCCCCGACGCGCCCGAGGAGTGGCAGTTCGGCCAGCGCGACCTGACCGGCGCGCACCTCGCCGCGTTCGCCGTGCGGCGGGGCTTCAGCCCGGACCTCGTCCCATCGTGGCACGAGCTGTCGCCGGACCTCCTCGGTTGACCCGAGCGTCACCTGCTACGCCCTCTACGAGGCCAAACGGACCGGACGCGACCGCATCTGCAGCGCCGATTGACGTCGCCCGCCACCTGGATTATCTCGGAGAGGGATAGCCGAGGCGCTGCGCGACATCGCGTCGCGGCCGCGCCGCTCTCCCCCTGGAGGAGTGGCCGAGTGGTTTAAGGCGGCGGTCTTGAAAACCGCTGACCCGCACGGGTCCGGGGGTTCGAATCCCTCCTCCTCCGCTCGACGCGTCGTGCGTGGCGACCGAGCTGCGTCTCGGTTCGTGGTTGCCTGCTCGCCACAGCCGCGCCGGTTCCGGCCTGCCGTCCGCCTCCGCGGGTCCTCGCAGCCCTCCCCGCGGCAACCTCGCGCGTGCGGGCGCCCCGCCGGGTCACGGAAGCCCCCGTAGCCCCCCGGAGCCGCGAGAATGACGGCTCTTTCCAGGGGCACGAGCGTTGCAGCGCCACGCACCGGAGGTGCCGGCCCATGACACGACGCTTTGTACTGGCAGCGGCCTGCCTCGCGCTGCTCCCTCAAGTCGCGCGCGGAGCCGATTTCAAGGCGCAGCCCCATAACGAGGTCATCGCCGCGATCGTGGCCGACCTCCGCGCGGCGGGTCTGAACGCGCGCACGACGGACGTTCGCCTCACGAGCGGCGGGCTTCCCTCCTTCTGGTACACGGAAGCCTCGAACGGGAGCGTGACCTGGAGCGCCTCCGTCGACGGCGCCGTGGTGTCCGGCCGCGTCGAGGTGACGGCCCACGGACTGCACGCCACCGGTGGAAAGGTCACGGCCACGACGAGCATCACGTCGTTCAACGAGAGGGCCCGACAGCTCCTCGCCGCGCATCGCGACAGCACCTCGCGCGTCGCGATCACCCAGGCTGCCGCCGAACAGGCCTACCGCGCGCAGGTAGCGTCAGGGCTCGGGCTTCAAGGCCTCCGCTTCATCCCCGAGGCGCTCCAGGTGAAGGTCGAGGGCTACTCCGTCGAGCCCGACGGCGCGATCCAGCACCGCTTCTCGACCGTCAACCGTCCGCCGGGCCTCTTCGGCCTCTTCCGGCGCGTCCGCACGGCGGGCGCGGTGCGCGTCAGTCCGGGCGGAACTCCGGAGTATGCCGTGACGTGGGGCCGCCGCCGGTAGCGCGCCGCGACGAGGGCTCCTTCACGGAACGCGCTGACCGGTGAAGACGTTCTTGTCCCCCTCGATAGGGGACGTCGTGCGCGCGAAGGTCCACTTCCCGGCCCACACGCCCTCGTCCAGCCGCTCCCCTTCCCCGTCCTGGTTCCCGTCGCGCAGCCGCGCGCGGCCGGAGAGCTCGAGCGCCGTCCCCTGGCCGTCCACGCCGGCGATGCGGCTTTCGAGCTGCGACGCCGCCGCCGACAGGCCGAGCGTGCACGCGGTCGTCCATACGCCCTCGCCTCCCACCCCGGCACGTCGCGCGAGCTCCGCCCCGAGCGAGGCGCAATCGATCTGCGCACGCAAAAGGTCCCCGACACTCTTCGCCCCCTCGCGCAGGCGTGGAATGACGAGCTGGTTCAGCGCCTCGAGCAGAAACGGACCGAGCCTCAGCGACAGCCGATGCTCCCCCAAGACGAGGAGGTCGCTGCTCTCCCGACTCACCGGCACCCCTTGCGCCTCGGGCTCGGGCTTACCCCCGCTCGCCAGCGCGCGTTCGACGCGCTGCCCGTCGAGCGTCCACACCAGGCTCTGCACGCGGTGCTTCGCGGTGGTGGGGTCCGGTCCGCCCGACTCCCCGTCGGGGATGAGCGCCGAGACCAGCTCGAAGCGCCGCACGAGCGCGCGGAAATCCTGCCCCATGCGTTCGAGCGTCCCCGAGAGGCCCGGGGCGTTCTTCGTCAGCCAGCCCTTGAGCGCCTCCACTAGCAGCGGCTTGGCGAGCGAGGCGACCGCGCCGACCGCGCTCGGCAAGCGACCGACCACCGCGTCCACCAGCACCTTGGCCAGCGAGCCGTCGTCCGCACCCAGGTTCTGCAGCACGTTGAAGACCTCGCCGAGCGCTCCACCGCCGATCGCCCCGTCCAGCGAGAACGTGCTCTGCAGCCGATAGGTACCGCCCCACTTGAGCGGTCCCGCTGAGCCCGCCCCCGGGGCGTCGGGACCCGCGGGTCCCTCGCTCGGCCCCGCGCTGCTCCCCGGCTCGGGCCCAGGGGCACTCGGGTCGACCGCTCCCGGGCAGCCGCCTAACACCAGCAGCAACGCCAACCTCATTCCTCGCCCACGCACGAGCCTTTCCATGCGCTTTCCTCCCTCGGCGAGAACCGCCGAGGGCGAGGTTTTGCAGCGCCCGTGCCAGCTGCGCCCATGCTTGAAGATCCACGTCTTCGGCGAGCGGCGGCGATGCGCGCGGCGTGATCCGCCGGGGCCAGGACGTCGCTGTCCCAAGGTCAATCGACCTGACCGCGAGAGAATCCGGCACCAATGTCGGCCCTTTGACGACCCGGCGACTTTGCTGGCGAAGCGCGAGTCCTCCTACGCGCTGCTCAGCGCGCCACGGCGTCCCGCTCCCTCGGTGCCAGCTGCTCCCCCTCCCGCCGACGGACCCCGTCGTACGAGAGGGTGATGAGCTGGTGCACGAGGTCGGAGATCTCGGGGAAGCTGCGGTCGAAGATCGACTGCAGCAGCACGCGCTCCACGATGCCGATATGCGCGTACGCGACGAGCAAGGGATTGAGGTCGTCGCGCAACAGGCCGAGCTCGATGCCGAGACGCACGTTATCCGCCTCGACCGCGGCCATGCGCCGGTAGAAGTCGCGCACCATCGCCTCGAGCTGATCGTCCATGCCCATGGACTCGCGGTAAACCAGCCGCACGAGGTCCCGGTTCTCGCGAAAGAGCTTGGCCAGCGAGCTCGCCGCCTGCTCGACCCGCGCGAAGTACTCGCTCTTGGTCGCGACGTCGCGCGAGACCGACCGCCCGACGTCGGTCACGAGCTCGAAGAACTGCCGGATCAGCTCGTAGAAGGCGGCGCGCTTCTCGCCGAAGTAGAGGTAGAAGGTCCCCTTGGCGACTCCCGCGGCGCGCGTGACGTCGTCCACCGTCGCCGCGTGGTAGCCCTTCTGCGCAAAGACGCGGCGTGCGGCCTCGAGGAGCTGCGTGCACCTCTCGTCGCGTAGAGTCTTCTTCCCGTGCTCCGCGCCCTCGCCGGACATCTTGCCGCGTCCGCCCCTCTCTCTGCTCTACTGCGGGACCTTCTTCCAGTCCTCGAGGAAGCGCTGCAACCCGAGGTCCGTCAGGGGATGCTTCGCGAGCTGCTGGATGACGCCGAACGGCAGCGTCGCGATGTGCGCCCCCATCTGGGCCGCCTGCACCACGTGCGTCGGGTTGCGCACCGACGCCACGATGACTTCCGTCTCGTAGTCGTAGTTTTGGTAGATGGCCAAGATCTGCTCGACGAGCTGCATGCCGTCGCCGCTGATGTCGTCGACGCGCCCGACGAAGGGACTCACGTAGGTCGCCCCCGCCTTGGCCGCCAGCCAGGCCTGCGACGGGCTGAAGCAGAGGGTGACGTTGGTGTGAATCCCCTCCTGCGCCATGACCCGCGTGGCCTTGAGACCCTCGGTGATGAGCGGCACCTTGACCACGATGTTCGGCGCCACCTTCACCAGCTCGCGGGCCTCCTTGAGCATCCCGTCGCAGTCGGTGCTGATCACCTCCGCGCTCACCGGCCCCTTGACCACCTCGCAAATCTCCTCGAGCACCTGCCGAAAGGGCTTGCCGGTCTTGGCCACCAGCGAGGGGTTCGTGGTCACGCCGTCGAGCACGCCGAGCGCGTTCGCCTCGCGAATCTCTCGGATGTCGGCCGTGTCGATGAAGATTTTCATGGATGACTCCTCGGGATGGGTCGCGACCGGGCCCGTGGCACCACCATCGCCCAGTCGCAGGAGGGGACGTGCCGGCCATCCCCTTCGATCGGCACGGAAGGACCCGATTTGCGCGGTCTTCGTGCGGTTCCTGCGGAGAACCTACGAGCTTCCCTCCGGGTCGTCAAGGAGGCTATGCTGCGCCCCATGGCGAGCGCAGAGCACTCATCGACCTGGATGGCCGGATGCTGCGGCTTCGGGCCCAACCGAGGCCACTACCTCCGGCATCTCCCGCTCGTGGAGCTGCAGGACACCTTCTTCATGCCACCGCCCTTGAAGACCCTGGGGCGCTGGCGCCGCGAGGCTCCCGAGGACTTCACCTTCGTCCTCAAGGCGTGGCAGCTCATCACGCATCCGCCGGAAAGCCCAGGCTATAACAGAGTCACAGGGCCCTTCGCCCAGCGCGTCGCCGAGGCAGGCCTCTTCCGGGACACCGAGGTAGTTCGAGAGGCCTACGCCCTGCTCCTCGAGAGCGCGCGGGCCCTGCGCGCCCCCGCCATCCTCTTCGAGACGCCCCAGCGCTTCACCCCCACGGTCCAGAACCGACAGGCGATGACCCGCTTCTTCGAGCAGGCCGACCGCCAGGGCCTGGTCTTCGCCTGGGACCCGCGCGGAGTCTGGTCCGCAAGCGAGGTGGGGCGCATCTGCCGGGACCTTCGGCTGGTGCCGTGCGCGGACGGCCTCGAGCCCCTGCTCCCCTCCGACGCCGATTGCGCCTACGTCAAGGTCGCCGCCCGGCGGACGGAGGACCAGCTCCTGGCCTTGGCCGAGAGCCTGGCCCCGTTTCACCGCGCATTCTGCATCTTTAACACGGTGGACATGTATCGCGAGGCCATCCGGTTCCAGGCCCTGATCGGCACCCTGCGCAGCGAATAGCCTGTTACTCGTCCCCGGGAAAAAAAGAAAGGCGGCCACCGCATGACGGGGCCGCCCTCACTGCCGAGCTATCTCTTCGAATCGAACTAGAACGTGAACGTCGAGGTCGGGGTCGGTACCGCTGCCGGAGCAGCAGACTTTTTCTTTCCACCGGCCTTCTTTGAGCCAGCCGCCTTGGGCGCCTTCTTGGCAGCCTTCTTCTTGCCGGCCTTCTTCTTGGCGGCCTTCTTGGCAGCCTTCTTAGGGGCCTTCTTGGCAGCCTTCTTGGCCGCCTTCTTCGCGGCCTTCTTCGCGGCCTTCTTGGGGGCCTTCTTGGCCGCCTTCTTCGTAGCCTTCTTCTTCGCCTTCTTCGCAGTCGCCATTTGAATGACCCTCCCGATGGGTGAACCTGGGTACAGTTATATGCCTCTGATGAACGAGTGTCAATTAAATTAGATATAATTATGCTAAATTTTACTACTGTTTGTTCAATAGAGTTAATTCTTTGATAACTAAGGGAATCCTGGCCAATACCTAAGAAATTAGGCGAAGTAAGGGGTTGTGGGTGGCCCTCGGTTCCTCTCCCAGGCCAGGAAACCCCTTCCCTACCGCGCGCGGACAGCCTTCCGCGACAAGGCGGGCCCCCAAGCGGGCCCCAGCTCCCGGCTCCCTGGGGGCCGACCGCGGGCCCGTGCCCTTGGAGGACGACGCCTGGATTCCCGGCAATCCTGGTTCGACCAATATGTTCGGGCGCTTCGGGCTCCACATCGGGATACCTGCGGACCAAGATACCCACATGTCGGGTCCAAGCTGTGGACTCGTGCTCCTATTGCGCTGTACTTATTAAGTATTACGGACTCCTTCGGCTGTGGATGAGTCCCTCGCCGGTACTCCGGCGCCTTCTCAGCGCCTTTTCGAGTCCGTCATAGGCCCGCCCGATGGAGCCTAACCGGAGCGTTCGTTCCTGAGCCCGGCGGACTCCGGACCCAGGGCGCTTCCAGACAGCGAGGTCTCGCCCCTTTTGACACGCCCACGCAGTTCGCCATACGCTGCCGAGGGGCTCGGGAGCGCCCCCTTCCATGAAATTCTCATTTTACACAGAAGACCCACTTAATGCGGCCGCCGACCTGCTGGGTTTCGGCATCTTCGAGGGACAGCTCAGCGAGCTGAAATCCTTCAGCCAGCTCGACCTCGCCCTCGACGGGCTGCTCACCTCGCTCGTCGCCGAAGAGGATTTCCAAGGCAAGGAAGATCAGTCGCTGCTGCTGCACACCCACGGGCGGGTGAAGCCCACGCGCCTTCTGCTCCTCGGACTCGGCAAGCGAGAGGATTTCGACCTGCCGAACCTCCGCCAGTACGCCGCCCGACTGGTGGACGCCGCGAACGACCGCGGGTGCAAGGTCCTCGCGGCCATGCTGCCTCCCCTCGACCGCAGCGCGTGGGAACGTGCGGCCGAGTACTTCACCGAGGGGGCCATCCTCGGAACCTACCGCTTCGACCGCTACCAGGCCGAGGACCGACGCCGCAAGCTCAAGGTCGAGAGCGTCCGACTCGTCCTCGGCGCGGCCCCGGAGGATGCGGAAAAGGGGCCCTCCCCGGTTTGCCTGGCTCGCGCCGAGGTCGTGGCGCAGGCCGTCTGCTCCGCCCGCGACCTGGTGAACGAGCCACCGGGGGTCATGACCCCTCGCGCCCTCGGCGAGTTTGCGCGCGAGCTCGCGCTCAAGCAGGGCCTCGAGTGCAAGATACTCGGCCCCAAGGAGTGCGAGAAGCACGGCATGCGCCTGCTGCTCGCCGTCTCGCAGGGGAGCGTCGAAGAGCCCCGCTTCATCCACCTGACCTATCGCCCGAAGGGGAAGGACAAGCCCAAGCGTCGCATCGCGCTCGTCGGCAAGGGTGTCACCTTCGACTCGGGCGGTCTCTCGCTCAAACCCAGCCCCGGCATGTTGGACATGAAGACCGACATGGCCGGAGCAGCCGCCGTACTGGCCACGCTCGGCGCGCTCCCCTCCCTCGGGCTGAAGAGCGAGGTGCATGGCATCGTCGCGGCCACGGAGAACATGATTTCCGGCTCAGCCTACAAGCTCGGCGACGTCGTGACCGGCATGGGCGGCAAGTCGGTCGAGATCGTGAACACCGACGCGGAGGGCCGCCTTACGCTGGCCGACGCGCTGGCCTACGCGGTGAAGCTCTCCCCGGACGAAATCATCGACCTGGCCACGCTCACCGGAGCGTGCATGGTGGCCCTTGGCCCCTACAGCGCCGGCGTGATGGGCAACGACACGGCCATGGTGGAGCGGTTCCTCGGGTCAGCGCGTCGCGTCGGGGAGGAGGCCTGGCAGCTTCCGCTCCCCTCCCGCCTGAAGGAGCAGCTCAAGAGCCCCATCGCGGACCTCAAGAACGCCGGAGAACGCTGGGGCGGCGCGCTCACCGCCGGTCTCTTCTTGAAGGAGTTCGTCGGCACGCTGCCGTGGGTGCACGTGGACATCGCGGGCCCGTCGAACGCGGAGAAGGCGTGGGGGCACGTTCGGCAAGGTGGAACCGGCTACGGGGTCTCCACGCTCATCGACTACCTTCAGTCGCGCGACGGCAGCTAGACCCTTTGGGGGGATTCCCGCAGGGCACCGTATTCCTTGACGCCCGCGACCACCCTGCCTAGACTACGCGCCGCATGAGTCGCGACGACGCGATTGAATTCGAGGGAACGGTCGCCGAGGTGTTGGCAGGCGGCCTTTTCCGCGTTGAGATAGCCGACGGGCACACCGTGCTCGCGCACCTTTCGGGCAAAATGCGGAAGTTTCGCATCCGCATCGTGCTCGGGGACCAGGTGACCGTGGCCGTCTCTCCCTATGATCCGACGCGAGGCCGAATCGTTTATCGGGCCAAGTAGCCTCGCCCTGCGTCCTCGCCGCTGGCTGCAGCGCGAGGAAACGCTAGCTCTTCGGGCAAGCTGCATATGGCCCCCGGCCGAGACGGATCGAGGGGCACCTGCGTAGGGCGAGCACCGCTCGTCCACGTCACGGGAGACGTGCGTTCGCGCGCCTTCTCCCGCGCACTTCAGGTCCCGTCCCCGGGCCTCTCGACGCGGCGACGAAACTCGCGCCGGTCTTCCCGCGCCAGCGGAAGCCGCACCACGCGGGACTCCACGGCGTATTCCACCCCGCCCGCACTCGCCCGCCGCGGTACCAGACAGTGGATTTCAATTTCTTTTTTGCTCATCGAGACATGCCCTCTGCCGGAGGTCTATCCGACATTAGAGCACATCCGTCGCGGGGCACAACTTCCCCGCTCCGCGCAGCCCCGGCCGGGGCATGAGACGCGCGACTACACGTCCAGGTTCCGCACGTTGAGCGCGTTCGACGAGATGAAGTCCCGCCGCGGCTCGACCTGGTCCCCCATGAGCACGGTGAAGATGCCGTCCGCCTCCACCGTGTCGTCCACGCGCACCTGCAGCAACGTGCGCGTCTCCGGGTTCATCGTGGTCTCCCAGAGCTGCTCGGGGTTCATCTCGCCGAGACCCTTGTAGCGTTGAATCTGCAGCCCCTTGCGCCCCACCTTGTCCACCCCGTCCACGAAGCGTTCGAGCAGGGGGACCGGCTCCTCGACGTCCGGGCCCGCCAGCGTGCACGGCGAGGTGAGCCCCGTCGCGTCGAAGGCCTGCCGCAGCGCCCGCAGCTCCGCCATCTCCGGCGCCGCGAGAAACGCACGATCGATCACCGTGAAGACCGGCACGCCGTTCACGCGCGTCTCGCAGACCACGCGCAGGTTGCTCCCCTCCCCCTCGTCCTCGAGGCTGAACTTCAGCGGGAGCACCTCGGGGTAGTAGGTCTTCAGGTACTGCTCCGTGCGACCGAGCTGCTCGGCGAGCCTCTGCTCGTCGGACATCGTCTCGGCCGTGATACCCGGCTGCGCCACCATGGCCTGCACGACGCGCGCGTCGCCCTTGCGTGCGAGCTTCTGGAAGACGCGCCGGAAGCGAAGCGACTTGTGCGCGAGCTCCTTCAGTAGCGCCCCCTCGATCGTCCGCCCCTCCCGGTCCACGAGCTTTCCCTCGTCGAGCGCGGCGTCGATCACGAAGTCGTCGAGCGCTTGCTCGTTCTTCAGGTAGAGCTCCCTCTTGCCGCGCTTGACCTTGTAGAGCGGCGGCTGCGCGATGAACAGGTGTCCCCGCGCCACCACCTCGGGCATCTGCCGGTAGAAGAGCGTGAGCAGCAGCGTGCGAATGTGCGACCCGTCCACGTCCGCGTCCGTCATCAGCACGATGCTGTGGTAGCGCAGCTTGCTGATGTCGAAGTGGTCCTCGCCGACGCCGCAGCCGAGCGCGGTGATGAGGGTCGCTATCTCCTGCGACGAGAGCACCTTGTCGAAGCGCGCCTTCTCGACGTTCAGGATCTTGCCTCGCAGCGGCAGGATGGCCTGATGCCGTCGGTCGCGCCCCTGCTTGGCCGAGCCACCCGCGGAATCTCCCTCGACGATGAAGATCTCGGCGAGCGCCGGGTCGCGCTCCTGGCAGTCGGCCAGCTTGCCAGGCAGCGAGTTCGCGTCGAGCGCCCCCTTGCGCTGCACGAGCTCTCGCGCCTTGCGCGCCGCCTCGCGCGCCCGCGCGGCCATGATCGCCTTGTCGATGATCGCCCGCGCCTGCCGCGGATGCTCCTCGAGGTAGTTCCCCAGCCGCTCGTTTACGACCGCCTCGACGACCCCCTTCACCTCGCTCGAGACCAGCTTCTCCTTCACCTGGCTGTTGAACTTCGGGTCGGGGTGCCGGACGCTGATGATCGCCGTCATCCCCTCGCGCAGGTCGTCGCCGCCGAGGCTGGTCTTCATGTCCTTCGTCTGCTTCGACGAAGCGATGTAGTTGTTCACCGTGCGGGTCAGCGCGGCGCGAAAGCCCGTCAGGTGGGTGCCGCCGTCACGATTCGGGATGTTGTTCGTGAAGCAGTAGACGAGCTCCTGATACGAATCGTTCCACTGCACGGCGATCTCGATCTTGATCTCGTCCCGCTCGTCGAGGATGTGCACCACGTCGGGGTGCACCGGCACCTTGTTGCGGTTCACGTACTCGACGAACGCCGCGAGCCCCCCTTCGGCGGTGAAGTCCTGCTGCCGGCCGTCGCGTTCGTCGGCCAGGGTGATGACCACGCCTCGATTCAGGAAGGCCAGGTCGCGCAGGCGATGCGATAGCACGTCGAAGGAGAACTCGACGGTGGCGAAGATGGTCGGGTCGGGCTTGAAGCGAATCTTGGTGCCCGTGGCGTTCGATTCTCCGACGCATGCCAGGGGCGCCTCGGCGTCCCCTCGGTGATAGCGCTGTTGATAGATGCCCCCCTCGCGACGAATCTCGAGGTTCAGCTCCTCGGACAGCGCGTTCACCACCGAGGCCCCGACGCCGTGCAGCCCCGCCGACACCTTGTACTGCCCGCCGCCGAACTTCCCGCCGGCGTGCAGCACCGTCATGATCACCTCCGCGGCCGAGATGCCCTTGTCGGGGTGGATGCCGACCGGGATGCCGCGTCCATCGTCCTCGACGGTGACCGACCCGTCGGCGTGAATCTTCACGTCGATGCGGTTGCCGAAGCCCGCCACCGCCTCGTCGATCGAGTTGTCCACGAGCTCGTAGACCAGGTGGTGCAGCCCCGTCCCGTCGTCCGTGTCCCCGATGTACATCCCGGGTCGCTTGCGGACGGCCTCGAGGCCTTCGAGAACCTGAATGTCTCCGGCACCGTACTCGCTGGAGGGAGCGGAGGGCACCTGAGGCTCGAGGGGCGCATCCGGGTCGCGAGAAGGGGGGAGCGTGGTTTCCATATGTCTGGATTTTTCTCTTAAGTTACAAGACTATATACGTTCTAGCACACCGATCGCGCAGAGTAAAGGCGAAACGGCCTCAGGACAGGGGGCTGATTCTTCCATCTAACACGTTGAAGTTAAAACGATTATCGCGAATGGGAATCAGCTCGGGACGGGTGGTGGTGATGAGGACCTGACACTCAATTTCATTCAGAATCTTGAAGAGATATTCGTTCCGGAGCGGATCGAGCTCGCTCGACACGTCGTCCAGTAGTAGCAGCGGGTAGTGTTTATACTGCTGATATATATCAATAATCTGAGAAATACGAAACGCCAGGACGAGGGTTCGCACCTGCCCCTGCGAGGCGAAGAGGCGCGCAGGCTCGCCGTCCAGCCGGAACTCCACGTCGTCCAGGTGCGGACCGGCGGAGGCCGTGAGGCGTCGGGCCAGGTCCTGCGCCCGTCCGAGCCGGAGGAGCCGCCCCAGCGCCTCTGCCAGGGCCGGGAGGGCGTCGCCCGCCGCCAGGACCTCCGGATGGGTGGCGTAGCGGAGCTCGGCGTGTCCGCACCCCTGCGCCACGCGCTGGTAGCGGTCCGAGAAGCCCGGCGTCACCTGACGCAGGTAGCGCTGCCGCGTGGCGCAGATCTTCGCCCCTAGTCCCGCCAGCTGGGCGTCGTACACGGTCAAGAGCTCCTCGAGCTCGCGCGGCCGGTCGCGGAGCAGGCGATTCCTGCTCTGCAGCGCCCGGGCGTAGTCCCGAACCAGCACGCGGTAGGCCGGCCAGAGCGCTCCCACCGCCTCGTCGACCAGCCGCCGTCTTCGCGCGGGGCTGCCCCGCGGCACGACCAGGTCCTCGGGAGTGAAGAGAATCGCCGCGAGGCCGCGAAGCTGCTCGCTTGTCTCGTGGGCCACCTTGCCGTCCAACCGAATCCGCCGGCCTTTCGGGCCGAGCGTGATGCGGAGGTGACGTTCGATGCCGTCCTCGTCGAGCCGCGCGTCTACCCAGGCTTCCATCGTACCGTGCCGTAGCAGCTCGCGGGCACGCACCGCGCGAAACGAGGACCGGCAGGCCAGGAGGTACGCCGCCTCGAGGAAGTTGGTCTTCCCCTGGCCGTTGTTGCCGGCGAGCACGTTGAAACGGGGGTGGAGGGTAACGGCCTGTGCGGCCAGGTTCCGGAACTGGAACGTCTCGACGCGTTGGAAGATCAACGCCCGCGTTCCCGGCCGCGGGTCAGATGCGCATGGGCATGATCACGCCCACGTGGTCCCTGCCTGCCTCCGGACGTACGAGCCCCGGGTCCAGCTCGCCGTTCAGCTCGAGCACCACGCGGTCGGCGGTCATCTCTCCGAGGGCGTCGATGAAGTAGCGGGCGTTGAAGCCGATCACGAGCTCCGTCCCGTCGTAGTTCACCTCGAGGTCTTCCTGGGCCTCGCCGAGGTCCGGGTTGTCGCTCGTGATTCGCAAACGCCCCTTCGCCAGGTCCATGCGAATGCCCCAGCTTCGCTCCGACGACATGATCGATACGCGCTTGAGCGATTCGAGAAAACCCGCGCGATCGAGGACCACCTGCTTCTCGCTCTCGGGAGGAATCACCTGCTGATACGGAGGGAACTGAGCGTCCACGAGCGCGACGCTGAGCACCACGTCTGCCGAACGCACGAACACGTTGTTCTGCGCGAAACCCACGTCGCACGTGCCGTGAGCCGCCTCGAGCAGCCGCCGGATTTCGAGCACTCCCTTGCGCGGAATGATGACTCCCCGCTCGAGCGACGGACTGCTGCCGACCTCGCGCTCCACCTTGCTCAGGCGATGGCCATCCGTGGAGACCATGCGAATGACTTTGCCATCGCTTTCGAGATAGATGCCCGAAAGGTGCGGTCGCGTCTCGTCGCTCGATACGGAGATGATGGTCTTCCCGATCATCTCCGCCAGGGTAGCTGCGTCGATCTCCTTGAAGGTCACCTCCCGATGGTCCGGAATGCGGGGAAAATCCTGCCCCGACATCCCCACCAATTTGTAGCGTGCCTTCCCGGCGCGGATCTCCGCCCAGTTGTTGTCCATCTTCTTCAGAGCCACCTCGTCGCCGGGAAGCCCCTTCACGATCTCGTAGAGATGCTTCGCACCGAGGCAGAGACCGCCTTCCTTGACCACCTTGGCGGAGACCTCCGCGACCATGCTGATGCGCAGGTCGGTCGCATCGCAAACGATGGCTTCTTTTCCCTCGCTGCGAAGACGTACGTTGGCTACCGCCGGGTTCGTGCTCCGCCGGTCGGCGATGCCTTGGGCCAGGTAGAGGCCTCTCAGGAACTCGTTCTTGTTGATCTTGAATTCCATCACCAGCTCTCCACAGCGGTCTCTATTAATAGATCCTATACATATATAGAATCAGTCGACGTAGTAGTGCCTGTGAATTAGTGGATAACGACCATATGTAGCTAAGAATGAAGTCATTGATCCTGTGTCCAGACTGCGGATCGTTGTGGGTGCAAACTGGGGAGCGGATAAGAGCCTAGGATGTGCACAGGACTCCCACAGGGGATATCCACACTTCATCAAGGTACGTCGGTCCATCGGGAAGTGGGAGCTCATCATGGGCTGAAAGGGGTGCTCCACGCGGCGAAACGTGGCGTGGGCGTAACATGAAGGGGCTGCAGTTGGCAAGCCGAGGGGTGGGCCGAGGAGAAGTCGTGGCAGGGGACAGGAACCCCCGCGAGGAGCCCCAGAACGTGGCTGCAACGCCCCGCCTGACGAGGTTGCGGTCGAGTGTTCGCGTGTGACAGCAGGCTAGAGCTGGAGCTGTCGCTCGAGCGCTTCGACAGTCGTCCGAATGGAGAGGTCTTTGTCCACGAGCTCCTCGATCTTGCGACAGGCGCTGATCACGGTGGAATGGTCCTTACCACCAAAGCGCTGGCCTATTTCGGGGAAACTCGCGCCGATGAGCTTACGCGCCAGATACATCGCTATTTGGCGAGGGCGAGCAACGGCCTTATGGCGCTTCGGGCTCTTCAGGTCCGCCACCTTCAGATTGAAATAGGAGGCGACCTCCTTCTGGACCGTCTCGATGCTCAAGTTGGCCGTCGCCTGGGAGAGGAAGTTCTTGAGGCTCTCCTGGGCGAACTGCACGGTTATCTCGCTAGCCTGAAGCGAGGCAAAGGCGGCGAGACGAATCAGCGAGCCCTCGAGCTCACGCACGTTGGACTTGATGTGCGTGGCCAGGTAGTGCGCCACCTCGTTCGGCAGGTGGATGCGCTCGACCTCGGCCTTCTTCTTGAGAATGGCGACGCGCGTCTCGAGCTCCGGATGCTGTATGTCGGCGATGAGACCCCACTGAAAGCGGGTCCGAAGGCGATCCTCGAGGTCCGGAATCTCGTGGGGGTACTTGTCCGACGTGACGACGATCTGCCGATGCAGGTCGTAGAGCGCGTTGAAGGTGTGGAAGAACTCGTCCTGCGTGCCTGTCTTGCCGGCGATGAACTGGATGTCGTCGATGAGCAGGACGTCGCAGCGTTCGCGGTACTTGACGCGGAAATCCTCCATGCGCTGCGAACGAAGGTGATTGATGTACTCGTTCACGAAGCGCTCGGAGGAGAGGTAGACGATGCGAGAGTTCGGCTGGCGGGCCCTGATCTCGTGCCCGATGGCGCACAGGAGGTGGGTCTTGCCGAGGCCGACGCCTCCATAGATGAAGAGCGGGTTGTATTTTGCCGCCGGCATCTCGCCGACCGCGCGGGAGGCGGCGTGGGCGAGCTGATTCGACGGCCCGACCACGAAGGACTCGAAGCGGTAGCGCTGGTTCAGATCGGCGTCCCAGCCTCCGCCGGCCGAGACCGGTTCGGCGGCCACCGATTCCGTCTCGGGAAGGTGGACCGGCTCGTGGACCCGTTCGTCGAGCTCGAAGGCGACGTGGAAGTCGAGCTCGCTGTACTGGCGCAGCTCCTGGAGCACAATCGATAGATAGTTGTCCTCGAACCACTCCTTGATGTAGCGGTTCGGCGCGCGGAGGGTGATGGTCTCTCCATCCACGGACTGGCAAGAAATCGGGCGCAGCCACATGTCGAAGTTGTGCGGCTTGATGCGCAGCTGCAGCGAATCGAGAGCGCGCTGCCAGAGGTCGTGTCGCTCACGCGTAGGGGTAGTGGAAGTCACGGGAGCTTCGTCGCTGTGAATAGCCAAATTGTGATTAGCCATCAAAGGGATGCGAGGAGTTGACCAGCACTTATCCACAGGTGGAAAAGCGGGCGCTCGACTGCCTCCTGCGTGAAGACATCCTTCATAGAAGAACCCTGACTGAGTTGTGGGTCGCGCGGTGCCGCGCGAGTTCGTGTGGTAGCAAAGCGCGAAGACTCCGCGCAAGGCAAAACTCGGAGCGACAGACATCCGGCACGAATTGCTCGAAAATAACCTGCGGCGAAATGTGGGCGGCGCGCAGGCCGCGAAGGCGGTATTCTCGACGAGAAGTCAGGGCGTGAGGATCGCAGCACAAACGACGGCGCGTGAAGGGATCATGGATCTCGGGTTGGGGCGATCCTCCTCTGGATCTGGATCTCGGGACGCTTCGATCTCACGGTGAGGAGTGCGAAGAAACGCGCCGACCACCCTGGGATCGCGTTCGAGATGAGCTTCCCTTGACAGGGGAAGGGATCGCTGTTATCTGAGGCAGTCTTTTTATGGAGCGGAAGCGGTGAAACGCACATACCAACCGCACAATAAGCGACGGCGCAGGACCCACGGGTTTCGGCGTCGGATGCTCACCACGGGCGGCCGGAAGGTGCTCAACGCTCGACGTCGGCGAGGCCGGCTGCGGGTGTCGGTAGGCACTCCGCGCAAGTAGCGCAGCCCAAGTGTCCCCGTGAGGGGGACCTCCCCACGTGAGCCGTCCGGACGTCACGCCACAGCCAGTGCCGCAGGCAGGTCAGCGCCTGTTGCGTGCGGACCGGCTCACCCAGCGGCGCGAATACCTGGCGGTCCAGGGCCAGGGGCGAAAGGTGCATCTCGACCACCTGCTGGCCTTCATTCGCCCGAGCTCGGGGCGTCGTCGTCTCGGCATCACGGTGAGCCGGAAGGTGGGAAACGCCGTGATCCGGAATCGGCTGAAGCGGCTGATTCGCGAGGCGTGGCGGCGCTGCAAGGGGCAATTCCCGATGGGCTACGACCTGGTGTTGGTGGCCAAGCGCAGCGGGGCGGAGGCGACGTACGCGGACGTCTTCCGGCAACTGCTGCAGGTCGCCCGCAAGATGGAGCCGAAGCGGCAGCGAGATGGTGCATGACGAGGTCGCGTGACGTCAGCTGGGCAGGGCACGGAGAGCTGGAGCGCTCGAAGCGGTGGGTGCGGACCCTCTGCGCCGTCGGGCTGCTGCCGAGCCGCGCGCTGGTGGCTATTCTGCTCGCGCTCGTCGCTTTCTACCGTAAGGTGGTGTCCCCGGGGCTTTCCCCCCGCTGCCGCTTCTCGCCGTCGTGTTCGGCGTACGCGGCAGAGAGCCTGCAGCGCTACGGCCTGGTTCGCGGGCTCTGCAAGGCGGGCTGGAGGCTGTGCCGCTGCCATCCCTGGGGCGGCGCAGGTTACGACCCACCCTGACCGGGCTCATCACGAGCCCAGCTGAGGAGTCTTCATGAGCAGCACGGTCCGGATCATCCTCACGGTGGTGATCTGCCTCGGACTACTCGTTGCGTATGAGATGCTCTTCAGGCCGCCGGCGCCGCCGCCCGACGCCGGCAGCGCCTCGGGGACGGGGACCGCCTCGGGGACGGGGACCGCCTCCGGCACGGGCGCCGCCTCCGGCACGGGCGCCGCCTCCGGCACGGGGACCGCCTCCGGCACGGGCACGGCCGGGGGCACGGCTGCTGGGGCCGCGAGCAAGCCGACTGTCGTGGAAGGGAAGCCGCCCGCCGGGCCGCGGTCGGCCACGGTGGAAGGCAAGCAGGTCACGCTCTCTCACCCGTCCGGGAAGGTCACCTTCACCGACCGGGGCGCCGCCCTCCGCAGCTGGAGCCTTTCGAACCCGCGCTACCGCGAAACGAAGGAGGGGAGGCTCGTCCCGGTGGACCTAGTCCAGACGGAGGCGGGCAAGGGTCCTTGGCCCCTGCTGACGCTCTTTCCGGGTTCCGAGTTCGAGGTGCCCCCCGACGCGGAGTTCAAGCTGGTCAAGCAAGAGGCCCAGCTTCTGCGGTACGTCTGGCAATCGGACAAGGTGCGGGTGACCAAGCAGTACGACCTCGACGCGCGGTGGCCCGTGATGTGGATGTCGCTGCAGGTCGAGAACCTGACGTCGAAGGCCCTGCGGCAGCGGCTCGAGGTCAAGCTCCACGGTCGCCAGGACCCGCATTCCGCCGCGCCGAGCTTCACGAACCCCTATCCGCGCATTCCCACCGGCCTCTGCTACGTGAACGGCGAGCTGCACCGCCGCAGCCTCGCGGGCATCCTCGGTACGGAGAGCGGTTGCACGGCTGCCGGGTGCGGCTCCGGCGAGCAGGGTCCCGTGAACAAGGTCGGGGAAACGTTGTGGCTGGCGACCGACGACCGGTACTTCCTCACGGCCGTCGTGCCGCAGAGCCCGCAGCGCGAGCGACGCTGCGAGATCAAGCAGCTCGGCGACCAGCTCATCGAGGTGTCGCTCCTCTATTCCGAGGGCTCGCTCGAGCCCGGAAAGCCGCTCAAGGAGAAGTTCGCCGTCTTCGCGGGGGCCAAAGAGCTGCACCAGATGGACGCGGTGAAGGGCCCGCAAGGGAGCGAAGCGCACCTCGGAGAGGCGATCGAGCTCGGCTGGTTCGCCGTGCTCTGCCGGCCGATGCTCTGGCTCATGCACAAGTTCTACGCCCTGTTCGGCAACTGGGGCATCGCGATCATTCTGCTCACGCTGGTGGTGAAGCTGCTCACCCTCTACTGGACGCAGAAGAGCATGCGCTCCATGCGGGCCATGCAGAAGCTGAAGCCCGAAATCGACCGCCTGCGCGAGAAGTACAAGGAGGACAAGCAGCGACTGAACCAGGAGATGATGGGGCTCTACAAGGCGAACAAGGTGAACCCGCTGGGCGGGTGTCTTCCCATGCTGATTCAGATGCCCGTCTGGTTTGCGCTATATCGAACGCTCGGTAACGCGGTCGAACTTTACCACTCGAGCTTCTTCGGCTGGATCACGGACCTCACGGCGCCGGACCCCTACTACGTGCTGCCATTGCTCCTCGGCGCGGCGATGTACGGGCAGCAGGCCATCACGCCGCAGCCGATGGAGGGGCCTCAGGCGAAGATGATGAAGTACTTCATGCCCGGGATGTTCACGGTCATGATGCTCTGGCTCCCCTCCGGCTTGACGCTCTATATCTTCGTGAACACCCTTCTGACCATGCTTCACCAGTGGTACATGAACAAGAGCGACCCCCCCATGGCGCCGGTGAAGGCCAGCCCGGCGACCCGCGAGACGGCGACCAAAGGACCCCAGGGGGGCAACGGGCAGCGCGGCGCGGGACCTCGGGGGCAGAAGAAGAAGAAGGGCTAGGCCGGAACGCGCCGGGTTATGATGGGGCGCGGTCGACGTGACCCGCTCAGCTTGGAGGCGTCGTCGAGGCGCACTCTCGCGCCGACATGGAGTAACCAATGTCCGATGACCTGACGATCGAAAGCGGGGCAGACCCCGCACCTGGCGCTCTGCCGCTCAGCGACGAGGCGAGACTGGCCCTCGAAGCGGTGAAGGGGCTCGTGCAGCACATGGGGCTGGACGTGGAGGCCCGCTGCACCGAGGAAGCGGAGCAGATTCGTGTGACGCTCACCGGTGAGGACGAGAGCCTGCTCATCGGCAAGAAGGGGCAGACGCTCGACGCGTTGCAGTTCATGGCCAACAAGATGCTCGGTCGGGAAGGGCTCGAGCGTCGGCCGGTGATGGTGGATGCCGCGGGGTACCGCGACCGGCGGGCGGACTCGCTGGTGCAGCTCGCGCAGAGGCTGTGCGAGAAGGCGCAGCGCACGGGCAAGACCGTGGCGCTGAATCCAATGAGCCCGCGCGACCGGCGCATCATCCACATGGCGCTGAAGGACACCCCCGGCGTGACCACGCGCAGCGAGGGGGAGGGGCTGCAGCGCCGGCTGCTGATCGTGCCCGAGAACTAAACATGGTCACCTTGGCCGCGATCCATCCCGTCAGGCTGTGTCGCGCCTGCGCTCCGGTGCTCACAGCGCCACCAGGCTGCTCCGCTCCGGTGCTCGGCGCTCCTTGCCTGCCGGGCGCCTCGCGGCCAATGCGACCATGTTTGAGCACGCAACAACGTGCTTCGGTGTAGGAAGAGCAGGGCTCCCCACCGGAGGGGGACTCAGCCCCTCCCGGACCACCCGCCGAGCAGCACACCGTCGATGGTCCAGCGCGTCTTCACCGACACGATCTGCGCGCCCGCCACGCCCCCGGGAGAGGGGGCGGTGGCCCTCGTGCGGCTGAGCGGGCCCGCGGCGCTGGCCATCCTGCAGGCCCTGAGCCGGCGCGACCGTTTCGTACCCCGGAGACTCACGGCGGTGACGCTCCGGCGGGGGGCCGACGACGTCGTTCTAGATCGGGCGCTCGCGTGCTTCATGCCCGGTCCGGCGAGCTACACCGGCGAGGACGTGGTGGAGCTCTTCGCGCACGGTGGAACCATTAATCTCGCGCAGATACAGACGGAGTGCCTGCTCCGGGGGGCCCGCTTGGCCGAGCCGGGCGAGTTCACGCGGCGGGCCTTTCTGAGCGGGAGGCTGGACCTCACCCAGGCGGAGGCCGTGGCGGAGGTGATCGCCGCCAAAAGCGAGCGAGCGCTCCGAAACGCGCAGGGACTCCTCGCGGGGGAGCTCGGGCGGCGGGTGCGAGCCTTGCGACAGGAGGGGGTCGAGCTGGCCGCGGAATTAGAGGCTCGCCTCGATTTCGCGGAGGAGCTCGAGGCGGCGGTCCCCGAGGGGCGCTTGCGGGGCGGGCTGCGCGGGCTCGTGGAGCGGGTCACGGCCCTGGCCGAAAGCTACGAGAGAGGACGGCGACTCGGAGGCGCGGCGGTGGCGCTGGTGGGGCCTGTCAACGCCGGGAAGTCGAGCCTTCTGAACGCACTTCTCGGCACCCGTCGGGCCCTCGTCTCGGAGGAGGAAGGGACGACGAGGGACTATCTCGAGGTGGAGGTCCAGTGGGAGGGGCAGAGGGTGATTCTCGTCGATACCGCGGGTCTGCGCGCGGAGTCGGTGATGTCCCCGCTCGAGCGCGAAGGGCGCGCCCTGGGAGAGGAGCGCGCGAGCGCGTGCGAGCTGCTGCTCGGCGTGGTGGACGGGGCGGCTGCGGCGCGGGATGCCTCCCTCGGGACCGCGTTCGGCGAGGTCGACCTGGTGCTGGTGAACAAGGTGGACCTGCTGGAGGCGGAGAGCCGTCGAGAGGTGCTGTGCAGCATACGTGCACACACTTCCCGGCCGGTTTTAGAGGTCTCGGCACGCACGGGGGAGGGTCTGGCTGATTTAAGATATAGGATTCTAGAGTCGCTTTCGCAAAATGGGGCGGCGGGCGACGCGCCGGAGACGGTGCTCGTGACGCAGGCGCGCCAATTTAGTGCCTTGGAGCGAGCGCGCGTTTCCCTGCTCGACGCGGAAACAGCACGGGAGCAGGGGCTCGGCCCGGAATTCGTGGTGGAGCACGTCCGGCTCGCCCTGGCCGCTCTGGCGGAGCTCACCGGGGAAGGGGCCCCGGAAGAGGTGCTCGACGCGCTTTTTGCGCGCTTTTGCATCGGAAAATAAAGGGGTTACGGCACGCGGGGCGGGAAAGCGAACTAGAAGACTACTTCACTAATGGGGCCCTGCGGGGGGAAATCCGGCCGCCAGGAGCAGCGCGGGGAGGTCCACGTGGACGCGGCAACGCTGCGCCAGGAATTCGAAATCGTCGCGCTGGGCGGGGCTGAAGTAGGGCAAGACGCCGCGAACGACGGGGCCCGCTAGGCGTTCTATTTCGGCCGGGTTGGCCGCCTCCTCGGCGGAGCGGGGCTCTACGAGACGGTTGAGGACCACGCCTGCGAGGGGGAGCTCGCGGGAGCGCAGGGCTTCGACGGTGAGGAGCGTGTGGTTGAGGGTGCCGAGGGTGGAGCGTCCGACCACGACGACGGGAAGGGTGAAGAGGCGGGCGAGGTCGGCGACGAGCAGCTCGTCGGTGAGCGGGACGAGGAGTCCTCCGGCGCCCTCCACGAGGACGAGGTCGGCGTCCCGGGCGAGGGCTAGGAAGCAGGCACGCAGGTGCGCGGGGTCGAGGGGCGTTCCGGCGGCGCGTGCGGCGACAGAGGGGGCCACGGCCGGGGCGAAGCGGTAGGGATTGACGAGCTCGAGGGGGGCGGAGGAGCCGCTCGCGCGAAGGAGGAAGAGGGCGTCCTGGGGCTCGAGCTGGTCGGGGGAGAGCTGGGCGAGCAGTCCCGCGGGGGGAGGTCCTGCGAGGCGAGCGAGGCGCGCGAGGGCGGCGGCCTCCTCGGAGGAGACGTTACCCGCAGGGGGGGCGGCGCGGAGCGGGCAGCCGGTCTCGACGGGCTTCATCACGGCCACGCGGAGGCCGCGGCGGACGAGGGCCGCGGCCAGCGCGCCGGTGAAGAGGGTCTTCCCCACGCCGGTGTCGGTGCCGGTGATGAAGAGGCCGCGGGGGGAGTCGGCGGGGGCGAGGGAGGGCTGGTCCGGCACCGTAATAGAGGACATGATCTATAACCCGCTGAGGACCGCGTCGAGGGCCTGGCGGGCGGCCGAGACCAGGTGGCCGAGCTGGTCGTCGGTGATGGCCAGCGGGGGCATCAGCACCAGCACGTCGCCGAGCGGGCGTAGGAGGACGCCGTGGGCGCGGGCCGCCTGGCAGACTCGCGCGCCGAGGGCCAGGGCAGGGGGATAGGGGCGCCGGGAGGCTCGGTCCGCCACGAGCTCGACGCCGACCATCAGGCCGAGCTGCCGGATCTGGCCCACCGCGGGGTGGGACGCGAGCTGCTCGGCGAGCAGGCGGGAGAGGGTCACGGCGCGCGCCTCCGCCCAGGGGAGGAGCTGCCGGTCGCGCATCCGCTGGAGCGAGGCCAGGGCGGCGACGCAGGCCAGCGGGTTTCCGGTATAGGTGTGCCCGTGAAAGAACGTTCGTTCTTTTTCCCCCAGGAAGGCCTCGTAGATCTCCTCGGTGGCCAGGGTGGCGGCAAGCGGGAGGTAGCCCCCCGTCAGCCCCTTCGCCAGGGCGAGGAGGTCGGGGCGGACGTCCTCGGCCTGGCAGGAAAACATGGGGCCGGTGCGACCGAAGCCGGTCGCGACCTCGTCGCAGATGAGCAGCACCTGGTGCGCGCGACAGAGGCGCGCGACCTCCGCCAGGTAGCCGGGAGGGTGCACGAGCATCCCGGCCGCCCCCTGGACGCGCGGTTCGAGAATGAGGGCCGCTAGGTCCGGTGAGCGGGCCGCGAGCAGCTCGGCGAGCTCGGCGAGGCAGTGGGCGGCACAGGCTTCGGGCCCGTGGCCGGAGGGCTCGGCGGCGCAGCGGTACGCGTGGGGCGCGGCTACCCGCAGCACGTCGAAGAGCAGCGGGTGGAAGATGCGATGGAAGAGCTCGATGCCGCCCACGCTGACCGCTCCGAGCGTGTCGCCATGGTAGGCCTCGCGCAGCGCGATGAAGTGGCGCTTGGCCGGCCGGCCGCGGAGCTGCCAGTACTGGAAGGCCATCTTGAGCGCCACCTCGACCGCCGTGGAGCCGCTGTCGGAGTAGAAGACGCGGGTCAGCCCCTCCGGGGCGAGCGAGGCCAGCTCGGCGGCGAGCTCGATGGCGGGCGGGTGCGACAGCCCGAGCAGGGTGGAGTGCGCCATCCGCCCGAGCTGCGCGCGCACGGCCTCGTCGATCTCGGCGCAGCGGTGGCCGTGAACCGTGACCCAGAGCGACGAGACGCCGTCCAAATAGTGGCGCCCCTCTATATCGATCAGGTAGCAGCCCTCGCCGCGCTCGATGATCAGCGGCGGAGTGCCCCCCCAGCTCTGCATCTGGGTGAAGGGGTGCCAGAGGTGGCGGTGGTCCTTGTCGGCGAGGTTCACGGCAGGTCCTTTCGGGGCGGCGGCAACACCTCGGCGAGGGCGGAGAGGAGGCGCTGGAGCTGCTCGGGTTCGTGGCGTGCGCTGAGCGAGATGCGCAGCCGGCTGGTCCCCGGGGGGACGGTGGGCGGTCGAATGGCCTGGACGAAGAACCCTCGTTCTAATAGGGCGGCGGAGGCGGCGAGGGCTGCCTCGGGGGAGCCGAGGTGCAGGGGGACGATGGGCAGACCCGTGGGGACCCCGTCGCGTCCCAGGCGGGCGAGCCCCGCGTGCAGCAGAGCCAGGTTCCGCTGCACGCGCTCGCGCAGGCGGTCACCTTCGGCGGAGGCCGCGACATCGAGGGCTGCACGGGCCGCGGCGCAGATGGCCGGCGGGAGCGCGGTGGTGAAGACGAAGCTGCGTGCGCGGTTCGTCAGGTAGTCGATGAGCACGCGACTGCCGAGGGCCGCGGCGCCGAAGCAGCCAAGCGCCTTGCCGAAGGTGGCGATCTGCACATCCGGTGCGATGCCCGCCTCGGCCACCGCGCCGCTGCCGTGAGGGCCGCAGACGCCGGTCGCGTGCGCCTCGTCCACGACGAGGATCGCGTCGTGGTGACGGGCCAGGCGAGCCAGGGCGGCGAGCGGCGCGCGGTCACCGTCCATGCCGAAGACCGAATCGGTGACCACCAGGCGGCGGCGATAGCGCGAGCCCTCGGCGAGCAGGCGGCCGAGCGCGTCCGGGTCGGCGTGGGGGAAGACGTGGATGGCGGCGCGGCTCAGCCGGCAGCCGTCGATCAGGCTGGCGTGGTTCAGCGCGTCGGAATAGACCGCATCGCCCGGGGAGAGCAGGGCCGTGAGCACGCCGAGGTTCGCCTGGTAGCCGGTGGAGAAGAGGAGTGCGCGCTCCGTGTTCTTGTACTCGGCCACGCGGTCTTCGAGAGCCCGGTGCTCCGCCAGGTCGCCGCCGATGAGGCGCGCGCTGCCGGCGCCGGTGGTGGTGCGCAGGGCGTGGCAGGCGGCGTCGGAGAGCGCCGGATGGGTGGCGAGCCCGAGGTAGTCGTTGCTGCTGAAGTTGATCGTCTCGGCGGGGAGGGGCCCCGCGAGGGAACGGCGGAGGCCGCGCTCCTCGAGGCGGTGGAGCTCCTCGGCGAGGGCGGCTTCGATGGGGACACGCGTGGGGGTCAGTGGATCGAGCATCGTTCCTTCTCTACGCGGACGTGGCGGCCGACGGGGCGCGGCCTCGGCCCAAAGTACTACGGGAGGGGGAAAGGAAGTCAAATGGCGAGGGAGGATCGCGCTGCGGGGCGAGGCTGCTCGACGGAAAACGAGGCGCAGGAGAGGTCCACGGCGCGCTTGCATTTTATAATAGAATGGCTATTTTCTTTGCCATGCCTAGACCTTCACAGTTCTCGCACGATCAGCTCATCCAGGCCGCTCTGCATCTCGTCGCCGATCACGGGCCGACGGCTGCCACGATCGGCGCCATCGCAGGGCGCGTGGGTGCCCCCGTGGGATCGATCTACCACCGCTTCGCTTCGCGCGACGCCCTGCTGGCCGAGGCGTGGCTCTGGGCGGCGGACATCTTCCGGGCGGGCTTCCTCGAGCTCCTGGCCGGGGAGGACGCGGACGCGGCAGGCCTCGGGGCGGCGCTCTACACGGTGCACTGGGCGCGGCTCTACCCGGTGGAAGCGCGGGTGCTCCTGCTGCATCCGCGAAAGAGCCTGACCGAGGGGGAGTGGCCCGAGGCGCTGGCCGAGCGGGCGGAGCAGGGAGACCGGCAGCTGGCCGAGGGACTGAAGGCGTTCGCCAAGCGGCGCTTCGGAAGGGCCACGGACGACGGGGTGGAGCGGGTGACCCTGGCCGTGCTGGACGTGCCCGCCGCGGCGGTCCGACGCCACCTCGACAACGGCCGCAAGCTCACGCCGGCGGTGGACAAGGTGGTGAGCCAGGCTCACGCCGCTCTCCTCGGCAGGTAGCGCGCCGGCCGGGCGCTGATCCGAACTCTCGGAGTCGGCAAGAACTCCTTCGTCCCCCTCTCAGCTCGACCTTCAGCAGTGTTTCACGTGAAACACTTGGCCCGGGCGGCTGGCTCGGCGAGCTCCGGCAGGTGGGGCGAGAGGAGGGCGCGAAGCGGGACAAGCTCCGGCAGGTGGTCGAAGGCCTCCGCCACGTACTTCAGGCTGCGCGGGATGTGCGGCAGAAAGCCCGCGTTGCCCTTCGCGCGATGGAGGTAGACGAAGCGGCCGGCGTCCTTGAGCTTGCGCTGCACCGTCTGGAGCCAGAAGGCGCGCTCGAAGTCCGCGGCCGGCAGGGCGGGCTCTCCCTGGGCCAGGTAGTAGCGCAGGAGCTCCTCCACCAGGGCTACCCCGAGGTCCACGTACGAGTCCCGCAGGAGTGCCACGAGGTCGTAGGGGCACGGGCCGAGCAGGGCGTCCTGGAAGTCGAGGACGCGCAGCGGGAGAGCCCGGTCGGAGAGCGGCACCATCAAGTTCCGGCTCTGGTAGTCCCGGTGCACGAACACCTGGGGGAGCTCGGCCAGGGCCTGCGCCAGCGCCGCGAAGTGGTGGTCGAGCTCGCGGCGGGGGCCAGATGGGAGGTGGACGCCGCGCTCGACCTCGAGCAGCCACTCGCGGAAGTGGTCGAGCTCGGTCCGCAGGACAGCTGGGCTGAGCTGCCTACGGAAGGCGATGCAGGTGCCCGGTGAGCGGCGGGTGTAGCGCTGGAGCTCGCAGAGCGTCCCGATGGCGGCCTCGTAGTGCGGCTGGCGCGCCCTGCCGGAGAGTGGCAGCACGACCGACTCGAAGGTCTGGTCGCCCAGGTCCTCGAGCAGCAGCAGCCCTGCTTCCGGCAGGTAGCCGTGGAGCGCGGGGACGGGAACGCCTCCCGCGGCCAGGTAGCCGTGGATCTCGAAGAAGGGAAGAACCGTGGGGGCCTCGCCCTCGACGAACTCTTCGCAGCGCAGCGGGTCGGGGCCGAGCTCCATCACGATCAGGGAGGCCGCACCTCCGCGGAGGCGATGGTAGACGCGGCTCGAGGCGTCGCCCCCGAGACGCGCGAGTGACAGGGGGCCATCGCCCAGCCACGGGTGGGCGAGCGGGCGGAGCAGGTCGAGGAGCTGTTCGGGGGTATAGGCCATGTCGCACCGTTGGGGGGGTTAGTCCGGCCTCGCCGGGAGGAGCGCACTCGAGCGTACCGCGCGCGGAACGTCGGGCAAGAAACGTCGCGGGAGAGGGGGATTTGTTTCACGTGAAACAGGACTATAAGGAGAGCATGTCCGAGCCGAGAGAGCGCATCGCACGAGAGGCTGCCCGGGCCCAGGCCGAGCTGGCGCCGCAGCAAGTAGAACAACTGCTCCAATACCTCGGTCTCCTCGAGCGCTGGGGGGCGCGCATCCGGCTGACCGGAAGGGAGGACGCCGGCGCGGTGATCGCGCGGCACCTGCCGGACGCCCTGCAGCTCGCGGCCCTGCTGCCGGAGCGAGGCGCGGTGGCCGACATCGGCGCGGGGGCGGGCCTCCCCGGTTTTCTCGCGGCGCTGCTCCGCCCGCAGCTCGAGGTGACGCTCGTCGAGCCGAATCAGAAGCGGTGCAGCTTCCTGCGCGCGGCGATGCAGGCCACCGGACGCGCGGTCCGACTCGAAGGGCGACGCTTGGAGGAGCTCTCCCTGCCGCTGCAGGAGGTGGTCTGGTCGCGGGCCACCTTCGCCCCGGCGGAGTGGTTGCGGAGAGGAGGCGCGCTCGTGCGGGCGGGGGGCGCGGTGCTGGTGTTCGTCGCCCGAGCCGAAGCCCTGCCCGGCGCGGCCGAGCTGCCCGCCGGAGCAGTATTAGAGTGCAGCGTCCAATACGCGCTCGAGGATGGCACGCCGCGGCTCCTGGCGCGCTATCGCACGGCCGTGCTCGAGGGGTAAGCCCCGGCGGGGCGCTCGCCCGGCACGGCAACCTCTGTCACAGGGGGAGGCGCGCCACCGCGTTGAGTTCCAGGCCGGCCCGCTCGCCGGCCGCGAGGCGGAGCGAGCCCGCCGCGGCGATCATCGCGGCGTTGTCGGTGCAGAGCGCGATGGCAGGGACATGGAGCTGGAAGCCATCCTCGGCCGCGGCCTGAGAGAGCGCGGCGCGCACGGCCTGGTTGGCCAGCACGCCCCCCGCGGCGACGAGGGCGGTGGACTGCGTGCGGGCTACCGCGCGTCGGGCCTTGCGGACCAGCACGTCGCTCACCGCGCGCTGAAAGCTGGCGCAGAGGTCGGCGAGCGCCGGACCCTCGGGCGGCCCGGTCCGCCGCAGGTGATTGGCCACGGAGGTCTTGAGCCCACTGAACGAGAAGTCGAGCTCTTCGCGGCCCGGGAGCGCGCGCGGAAAGGCGACGGCCTCCGGGTCTCCCGTGGCGCCCGTGCGCTCGACCACCGGGCCTCCGGGGTAGCCGAGCCCGAGCAGCTTGGCCACCTTGTCGAAGGCTTCGCCGGCGGCGTCGTCGCGCGACGCTCCGAGCAGTCGATAGCGGCCGAAGCCCTCGACCAGGATGAGGGCGGTGTGGCCGCCCGAGACCAGCAGCGCCACGTGCCGCTCCGGAAGGGGCGTCTCGGAGCGCTGCGGGTCCGGAGAGCTCGCCAGCAGGCGCGCCGAGCAGAGGTGCCCCTCGAGGTGGTTCACGCCGACGAGCGGCAGTCCCGTGGCGTAGGCGAGGCCCTTGGCGGCCTGGACGCCCACGAGCAGGGCCCCGACCAGGCCCGGACCGTACGTGACGGCGAGACCATCCAGCTCGCGGAGGGTCGTCCCGGCGTTGGCGAGCGCCTGTTCTATGACGGGGACAATGGCCCGCAGATGCTGCCGCGCGGCCAGCTCGGGGACCACCCCGCCGAAGGGGCGGTGCACGGCGATCTGGGAGGCCACCACGTTCGACCGGATGGTCCAGGTGTTCTCCACCACCGCCGCCGCGGTCTCGTCGCAGGAGGACTCGAGGCCGAGAATTCTCACGGCGCGGTGCGTCGACATATACTAGAACGATACATCTAGAATCTAGCGCCCCTTGAGGAAAGCCCGAATCTCGCCCGCGTGTCGGCAATCCGGGCAGAGGGAGAGGAAGCGTTCGTAGGCCGTGCGGGCCTCGGCGGGCTTGCCCTGCTCCTGCAGGACCGAGCCGATCACGAGCTGGGCGTAGGGGGCCTCTGGCCGGACAGCCTCGGTCCGTCGGGCCAGCTCGAGTGCGGCCTTGAGCTGCCCACGGTCGAGCGCGAGCAGCGCGAGTTCCTGCAGCGCTTCCCAGCCGCGTGCGTTTTCGGCGACGGCCTGGGAGAGGAGCTTCTGCGCCTGGGTCAACCGGCGCTTCTTCAGGGCGGCCTGGGCCTGCGCGAGGAGCGCGTCGTAGGTCGAGGCTCCGTCGCTGCTGCCCTCCACCGGGGCGGGCCCGGCCTTCCCGGGGTTCGGGACGGCCGCGTCGCGCGTCGCGGGGGCGGCAGCCACGGCCTGCGAGGAGGGCGCAGCGGTGGGGGCCGAGGTCGGAGCTTCGGCAGGGCGCGCGTCGCTCGCGGGCGCGACGGCCAGGGAGCGGGCGTCGCCACCGGCTGGCGAGAGGCCGCGGTCGCTCCGCGCGGAGGCGGAGGCGAGCTTCGGGGAGGAGGTTCGCGGTGCGGCGTCGCGCGCGATGAGAAATGCGCGCGCCGGACCCGGAGGGGGTGCGGGCGTGCGGCTGTTGACGTAATAGACGAGCCCCGCGAAGCCGGCCACGAGCACGGCCCCCACGGCCACCCAGCGGCGGGCGTGGCCAGGCCGGTGAGGCCCGACGTGGTCGTGGTCCTCGGTGAGCCCGTCGACCTGGTACTCCGAGGCGAAGAACTCCTCGTCTCGCACGTCGATGGACGCTTCGCTGCTGCTTCCTTTTCCGGCGCGACGAGAGGACTCGGCGGCGGCGCGTTCCACGGCCGCGTGCGTGGCCTCGACCGGGCGGGCAGGGACCTCGGGAGGGGTAGGGGGCGCGGGAGGAACGGCCGCGGGAGCGGGCACCTCGCGCGGTGGCGGGCTACTGGCTGCCGAGGCTGCCTGCGGAGCGGGGAAGGGGATGACGTGCCCCCCGGTCCACTCCCGTTCCGTGCCCGTCGAAGCGTCCGCCGCCGGCTCCTGTCCCTTGGCCTTCGGGGGCTCGGCGAGCCACGCGTCCAGCTCGGCCTCGGCCCGGCTCGGCTGGGCTTGAGTCTTGGCCTCCTCGGGCGCGGCTTCGCCGGACGCGGCGGCCGGGACGAACTCGAGTTCGGCCTCCGGGGGTTCGGGCTCGTCGACGGCCGCGCTCGGCCGCGGCGGGCCCTGCTCATTCTCGTCGGGCCGCGCGGCGTTCTCGAGGGCCGCGGTGCTCGCCACGGAGAGAGACGAGCGCGACGTTCCGAGGTCCTCGTCGACGAAACGGGAGGCTGCGCCGCCACGCACCACCGTCGTGGAGAGGCTTCCGGTCTCGCCGCTCACGGAGGAACGGTCGTCGTCCCCCGGGAACGGGGAAGCCAACGAGGCCCGGGGCGCATCGTCGCTCGTGGGAAGTGGCGAGACCTGCGAGTGCATCCTCTGCGTGGGCCGCCGCGAGGCCGCGCCCATCGCGACGCTCACGACGGGGACCTTGCCGACCACCGCGCGACCGTTCACGCTGGCCTGCAGGCCCGACCCGCCGTTCGTCTCCTCTCGCGGGCCCGGGGGGCCGGCCGGCTCGAACCCGGGCAGCGTCGTGGCCAGGTCGGTCCCGTCGGGAGACGAGGGGCGGGCGGCCTCGCGCTGCAGCGCGCGCGCGAAGGCATCGGCGCTCCCCTCCTCCGGGGGAAAGCCCTCGTCGTCCTCGTCGTCTCCGTCTCCCGCGGCCGGCGTGGCGACGCGGTACCAGGGCTCGGCCATCGCCACGTCGGGGCGCGTGGGGGCCCCCGCCACGTCGTAGATCAGCCCTTCGAAGTAGAGCTTGCTCACGATGCCGAGCGCCTCGAGGTCACCGAAGGGACTGTCGTCGACCACCTGGAGCAGGCTCCGGCGCCCGTCGAAGAGCCGGATCACGGCGTTCACCTCGTCGGGGATCTCTCCCAGTCGGTCGGCGAGCTGCACGAAATCGACCTCGAAGACCGACTCCAGGCGCGGTAGCTGCTCGAGCAGGCGTCCCCACTCGTCCACGCGCCGCATCCCTTCCATCAGCAGCACCTGGTTCGACTGCTGGATGGCCTCCTTGCGGCGGATGGTCTTGAACTCCACCTGGAACTGGCCGTCGTTCCAGATGAGCAGGCGGTAGACCGCGGCCTCTCCCTGAAGGAGTCCGAGCTCGGCGTCGATCACCTTGCCGCCGCGGAAGTAGATCGCGCCGCGGCGACCGGCTTCGTTGCGGAAGTGGATGATTCCGGACTTGCGCCCGAGCTCGAGCGTCTGGATGAGGTCCACGACCGCCATGTCCGAGAGGTCGCCGCTGAAGGTCGTGCGTCCGTCGCGCGCCGAGATGGTCTCTCGTTGGCGGCGCTGCAGGAGCATCTTGATGCGGATGACGATCTCTTTGATGAAGATCGGCTTGAAGAGGTACTCCTCGACGCCCAGCTCGAGCCCGCGGATCTTGTCCTCTACCGAACGACGGTTGGTCAGGATGAAGAGCGGGATGTGTGCCCAGCGCTTATCCTGCTTGAGCCGCTCGCAGAGGCCGAAGCCGTCCAGCCCGGGCAGGTCGGTATCCGAGATGATGAGGTCGGGCTCCGCGAGCTCGAGCGTCTCGAGCGCTTCCGGGCCGCTTCCCGCCGAGGTGACGAGGAAGCCGGCTTTGCGCAGACTGACCTCGAGCACGCGGCGGTTGCGCGCGTCCCCGTCGACGAGCAGTATGGTGGGTTTGCCCAAGCTCGCGACCTCAACCGTGCGCCGGCCGCCACACGTTGACGAGAGTGGCGCCTAGAGTACCGCGCTGGGCGCGGACAAAATTCCGCAAAAAACGCCAAAAGTTAACCCTGCGGCGCGCGCGGGTCAAGGCGGCCCCTCCTTTCCAGCGTGATCCCGTCGCCTTGAATTCGCAGCCACGCTCCCGAGGAGCAAACCCCGAGGCGCCGCCTCCGCGTTGAACCGTTCGTCGCTTGCACCCGCCGGAAATGAGACAGGCACATCGGATCTCAATGACCGGCCGAGGCCGGAGCGCGTGGTACGGCCAGCGCAACCACCGGGTCTCACAAGAGAGGCGAGGAGTGGCGCCTGTGGCCTCCCCCTTGCTTGGTTCTCGGAGAGCCATTTACCCGGTCGAGGGAACGATGATGCGAAGGGTCGGTTTGCGCGCGAGGCGAATTCTGGGAGGGGGCGCCCCCTGGCTGGGGGGGCTCCTGCTGGTGCTTGGCTCGGCGTGCTCGGAGAACCCGACGCCCGTCCCCGGCGCGGGGAGCCCCGGGGCGCTGCACTGCCCGGCGGAGCTCTCGGCGGACGGCTGCGGTCGCTGTCAGGCCTCGGCGGGGCCGCTGCAGATCTGCTCCACTGGTCGAGGAGACCTGAAGGCCGACGGGGGAGCCTGCCAGGGCGACGTGAACAGCGACGGAAAGGTCACCTTCGGCGACGCGATGGCGGTGGCCGGTGCGTGGGGCCGCACCGAGGGGGCCTCCAACTGGGATTCCCGGCTGGACGTGGTTCCCGACGGGAAGGTCGACCATCGGGACTTCGGGGCGGTGCTCGGGAACCTGGGCTGCAAGGGGACGACGCCCAGCAGCCCGGTGCCGGCGACGGGGTTGACGGGTCCCGCGGGGACTTCCGGCGGAAGCGGCACTCCCGATAGCGGTACCGGCGTGCCGTCGGTGATCCCCCTCGACGTGGCCTCTTCGCCCGGCTGGGCCGAGTTCGAAGATCTGACGATCGTGCTCATCAACCAGCGGCGCGCGGCGGGCGCGAGCTGCGGAGGGACGTGGTACGGGCCCGTCGGGCCGCTCGGCTTCAACGAGTCGATCCGCACCGCGGCGCGCGGCCACTCGTCCGACATGGCCGAGAAGGGCTACTTCGCCCACGAAGGGCTCGACGGGTCGACGCCGATGCAGCGCATGCTCGACGCCGGCTACAACGGCACGGCCTTCGGCGAGAACATCGCCGCCGGGCAGCGGACCCCCGAGGAGGTGGTGACGGCCTGGATGGGGAGCCCGGGGCATTGCCAGAACATCATGCACCCGGCCTTCCGCGTGACGGGGGTGGGCTACATCGCGGCGCCCGCGTCTCCCTACAAGCACTTCTGGACGCAGAACTTCGGCAACTGAGGGTCCGGCGCGCGCTCGAGGGAAAGGCGCGACGCAGCGCGATCGTGCCCTAGCGACGGCGAGAGGCGCGGCGGCGACGCGGCGCGAACGTCACAGCGAAGGCGAGCGACGCGAAGAGCGCGAGGAGCATCCCGGTCTCGAGCGCCGACGACGTGCGGGGAGCCACCGCACAGCCGGAGGCCGGAGCCTGGGCCTCGTCCGACGATGAGCCGGCCGACGGCGATACCGGCTGGCCCGCGACCGCGGGCGCTTGGGCCACCCGTGCCACGGAGCCGACAGGTCCCTCCTCGAGCGTGAAGCTGGCGCGCACCTCGTAGGTCGAGTCGCGACTACCCACGTTGAGTGGCAGAACGTAGTAGACGGCTCCCGGCTGGAGGGGTGCTGTCTCGTCGGAGCGCCTGACCGTGATGGAGGTGACGTCGTTGGCCTTGATGAGGTCGTAGTCGGCCTTCAACCCGGTGTAGCTGACGGGAGAGCCCTTGCGGATGTACGCGCCGATCGGGCTCTTGCCGAGCGGACCGTGGGGACGAACCACGTCGATCTGAAGCTCGTGCGCGTTCGCTGGCACGTCGATGCGGTACTGCAGCCCCGCGGGGACCACGCCCTGCCCGCCGACGATCACGCTGGTGCCGAGCACGTAGCCGCGCCGGGGCGACCCCGGGCGTAGCTCCAGGATGCGGGAGCACGAGAGCAGGCCGCGCTCGCGGTGGATCGTCTCGATGCTCGGCACGAGCGCGGGGTAAAGCTCGCGGGCCAGCTTGAGCAGGAGCGCCGAGGCCTCCTCGAACGTGGCGTGGCGGCCGAGACCCACCATCGTGCGATAGACGAGGTCCAGCACGGCGTGCTTCTGCTCGGTCTGCTGAAAGAGGGCCCAGTGCGCGCGCCCCCAGATCAGGCCGTCCTGGTGCGTCTCGCCGGTCAGCTCGTCGCAGGTGGCGGTCCCCGAGAGGTCGCGGATGCCTCCGCTGCCGCCTCCGGCGTACTCGCCCACCACGCCGTCTCCCGTGTACATCGCGGACATCAGGTCGGCGAAGGCCTCGTTCAGCGCGCCGGGCATCAGATTGAAGCCCAGGCTGTCCACCGTCGCCGAGAGGTCCGAGGTCTCGTCCACCACGGAGTGCGTGAACTCGTGGTAGACGACGTCCGCGTCGTACGCGAAGTCGCGCCCCTGCACCTGGCCGAAGGTCAGGTCGCCCACGCCGTCGCCGTCCAGGTCACCGAAGAAGGCGTTGCCGACGGCGCGCGCCTGCCCCCCCGCGGTCGGCACGTAGTGGTAGTTCACGGACACCATGATTTTCTGATTTTGCCGACTTCGTGCGAACCCAAAGGTTTCCTTGAGCCAGCGGTGGAAGGTGTCCACGTGGTAGTAGGCCTGCACCTCGGCGAACGGGTCCTCGACCCCCGCCTCCGGCTGGTAGGGATAGTTCCCGTCGGCGTCGGCGAGCGCCTTGCGGTCGCACTTGAGATCGTTCCCCTCGTGGAGGCAGCGGCGCGTCTCGACGAATTCTCCGGTGAGCTGGGTGGTCGAGAGGAGGCCGCCGAGGGCGCGCTCGACGGGGTTTCCCTGGCTCGGGCTCGTGGCGTAGACCCAGCCCTTGGCCTCGCGCAGCCGCGATTCGGCCAGGAGGAAGGTTCCCTCCTGCGCGTCGACCAGCGCGCGAAAGAGGCCGAACGGTTCGGTCGTGCGGACGTCGAGCGCCCAGACGAGGCGCGAGACGCCTCGAGCGGCCCAGACGGCGAGCGTGCGTCCCCGCACGACGGCGGTGGAGTTGGCGCGCAGCACGGTCGCAGCCGCTCGGTCGGCGCTGATGCGCGGCGTGACGTCGGGGAGCGCGATGGGCGCGAGCGTCCCGGAGGCCGCGACGACGCGCTGGTCGTGGATCGTCACCGCGACGCCCGCCCCGAGGACGGGCAGGCCGCGATGGGTCTGGACCAGTCGCACGACGGCGCCGCCCCGGAGGGGCAGCACGCGATCCAGGGAGAGCTCGGCGTCGGTCGCACCGAAGGCGGCGCGTTGCGCGCGGGCGAAGGCGAGCGCTCCTTGCCGCGCCTCGCCGACGGGGAAGCTCACGTCGGTCAAGGTCCGCGCCCCTGCTGGAAGGGCCACGCTCATCGACACCAGGAACCAGGGAAGCCGTCGCTGCATCGTGCCTCCTACTGCGTCTGTCCCCCTCGTTGGGCGCGATTGTATTCCACGCGCCCGAAGGGCTGTCGATGTAGGCGAACCGCCGACACGACGAACCGGACGCGCGCCGCGAGCGAAACGGCTGGAATGTAGGAGGCCTAAGGTTTGGCGGAGGAGGAGGTTGCCGCTGCGAGAAAGGTCGCCCCTGGCCCTGAGCCGGGCCCCGACTCAGAGAGCGGGGCTCGAGCCGGCGCCTCGGGATTGCGCGAAGAGCTCGGCCAGCACCGCACGACCGGGGACCAGCTCGCGCCGGGAGATGCGCCAGACCGCGTCGCAGATGGCCGCGTTGAGCGGCACGGGGACCTCGAGCCGCTTCGCGCGCGCCACGATCTCGCCGTTCAGAAAATCGATCGGGGGTGCGCTGCCGCGTTCGATGGCGCGCAGCATGGACGAGCGCAGCCGCCGGTAGCGCATCCCCACGGCCAGCAGCATGGCGTGCTTGCTCGCGAGGGCCAGCGAGCCGCGCTGCCGGCGCTCCTCCTCGGAAAGAGCGATCCACTCCAGGTCGAGCGTGCCGGCCACCTTCTCGAGGCGGACGCGGGCGCGGCGCGCGACCTCCACCACCTCGCTCATCACCTCGAGCGCCAGGCGCCGGATGTAGCGTTCGCGGACCAGCGTGCCGAGCCGCTCGCCGCTCAGCGTGCTCAGCGCCGAGGTAGTGCAGTTCAGGGCTAGCTTGCTCCAGCGCGCGCCCGTGAGGTTGCCCGTCTGCTGCACGGGACCGATGGCTTCGAGCCAGGTGGCGAGCTGCGCCAGCGCCGGGTCGGCCTCTCCGTCGAGGCGCCCGATGGAGAAGCCCCCCGAGGAGGTCCGGTCGAAAACGCCTGGCTCCACCATCGTCGCTCCCCAGGCCACGATGCCGCCGATCACGGGCACCTCGGGTCCGAGGATCTGGGCCACGCGCTCCTCGCACAGGCCGTTCTGAAAGCAGACCACGCGTGCGCGCGGGCTCAGGTAGGGTGCGGCCTGGCGCGCCGCGCTTTCCACGTCGGTTGGCTGCGTGGCCAGCAGCACCCAGTCGAAGGGGCCGGCCTCGGCGGGCACCGTGGCGTGGACCTGCCCGGGCACGTTGCGGCGCCCTCCTTCCCCCACGAGGCGGAAGCCCTGGGACCGGACCGCCTCGACCACCTCGCGATTGCGCGACACCGCGGCCACCGGCAGCCCCAGCTCGGCCAGGTGGGCGGCCACGACGCCCCCGATGCCGCCGCAACCGATCACGAGAATTCTGGGTTCCGCTTGCTGCATCGAGACGACCTCCGGGCCGTGGCGGCCGCGGGGCGGGGAGCAGCAAGGTTTGCACCAGCGCGTGCCGGGGACGGCTTCGGTCTGCTCTTGCGTCGTTGGACGGATCGCGCCCGACGCCGCGCCGGCTATTTTAGGAGGGTGGAGCCAGGGGAGCTGCCAACTTCGGAGGGCGGCGGATTCCGACGCGTCGCGCTAGCGCCCGGCGCGATGGCCGCGGTGAAGCTACCCGGCGGGAGTGCGGGCAATCCAAGCTTTCGTTGAATGCTCGCGTACATGTCGGAGAAGAACGCCTCGGCCGAGGGCGGCGAATCGCCGAAGACGCGGGTCCAGACGGGAGCCTCTTCCATGCACAGGTAGAAGGGCACCTGCCCGTGCCACGCGGACAGGGCGTCGTGGAGCGTGCCGAAGAGGGCCGCCTTGAGGTCCTCGGGGTAGGTCCATTTTCCGAGGGCGTCGGGGACCAGCGGCTGCTCGAGGATCTTGCTCTCTCCTCCCCGGCGGCGGATCTGCTGCACTACGCTGCGCGTCATGGTGAGGCTGCCCATCGAGACGAAGAGCACCTCGTCGGGATGGAAGCGCGTGACGAGTTCCTGGGCCACGGCGCGATACCCCGCGACCCAGCCTTCGTGCTCCAGCATGGGGTGGAAGTGGAAGCCGACCCGGCGACCGCGGTCGCAGAGGGAGCGGGCCGCGTCCAGCCGGCGCGCGACGGAGGCCGTGCGGTGCTCTTCGTGAGCCGCGAGCGCCTCCGTCGAGAGCGACCAGCTCGGCACGACGTTGGGCGGCGCCGCGTGCTCCAGGAAGTAGCGAACGTTGTCTGACTTGGTCTTCAGCTCGAGGAGCACGTTCGGGTGCGTGGTGGCGAAGGCGCAGAGCGCGTCCAGGATGTGGCCGCGATTTCCCCAGGCCAGCGCGTCCGAGGCCTGGCCCGTGCCCAGGTGATAGAAGCGCTGCGGGTCGAGGGGCAAGGCGGCGAGCTTGGCGGCGAGGTCGCGTTCCACCGCGACAGTGCCGTCACCGAAGGTCTGCACCGCGCAGTAGCTGCAGCCCATCGAGCAGCCGGCCACGGCGTCGATGGTGTGCAAGCCGCAGCAGAGGGTGTGCGTGGCGTGGGTCGGGCAGCGGCCGGCGGGCACGCCGGGGCGCGTGTCTTCGACGATGCGCAGGGGAGACAGCGTGGGCCCCGCGAGCGGCGTGGGCGGATAGACGTTCGGCGCCGCGGCGAGCTGGGCCAGGTGCGCGGCGAGCCGCGACAGCAGCGATTGCTTTTCTCGACGGAGATCGTCGCTGGAGGGCGCGGGGTCGAGCTGTTGCGCCCACCAGGCCGGCAGCGAGGCCTCGCGCCACATCTCGAGGTCGCGCGCGGCCTGGGCCACCTCGCGGAGCTCTTGAAAGGTGAAGCGGTAGCGCAGGGCCAGGCGCTCCACGAAGGCGCGGGTCTCGGGCGGCAGCGTCGAGAGGAGCGTGCGCGGCGCCAGCCGGGCGAGCTTGTCGGCGTAGGGCTCGGGGCGGCGCATGCGCGCACCATAGGACAACTCCTCGCCGTGGGCGAGCCGCGTCGGGCCCTTTCCTGGACGCTCGGGTGGGTTTGTGGGAAGGTAATCGGAGAGCATGCAGGCTGGCTGCTTTCCCCCAGAAACGGCACAGGGGCGGTTTCCGAGCCCCCGCCTGAGAGCGTTGACCTTCGGGGCGCTGCTCCTCGCCGGATGTCCGGGGGGGCGTGCGCCGGGCGCGAACCCTACGACCTGCCCGAAGATCCCGACCTGCAACTCGGCCTGCTGCGACGCGCAGCGCTATTGCATGGCGCAGTCCTGCGAGAACGTCGTGTGGTACTGCACGCGAAATACGAGCGGGCAGTATTCCTGGCAGTTGCCGAAGCCCACCTGCCTGGCGGGTCCGCGGGACGGGGGGAGTCTGTTTCCGGACGGGCCGCTCGCGGGAGACGGCGCGGGCCCGGGGGCCGAGGCGGGGCCGCCCTGCAGCGGGACCTCGTGCGGAGCGCACGCCTCGTGCGCGGCGACGGGATGCGTCTGCGAGGCGGGCTTCAAGAACGCCGATGGGAGCTGGGACAACGGCTGCGAGGCCGCGCAGGCTCCCTGCGATCCCATGAGCTGCGGAGGGTGCCCCGCGGGGTATTGCGGCGCGAACGCGGTGTGCAGAGACAACCAGAAGTGCCGGTGCGTGGGGCAGTGGCTCAATAGCGACGGCGATTGGGGGAACGGCTGCGAAGAGAACTCGCCCGCCTGCTCACCGACGAACTGCAACGCGTGCTCGACCGGGTACTGTGGCGCGCACGCGAACTGCAACCAGAACCGCTGCGTGTGCACGACCCCGGGCCAGGCGAACTGCGACGGTGACTGGAACGGGACGGGCTGCGAGTGCAAGCGATAGTTCGCCGGCGGGAAGGGTCAGCCCTGAGGGCTGAGCGCAGGGGCAGGAACTTGTGGCGCTGTGAGCACCGGAGCGCAGGCGCGACGACGCCTGACGGGATGCATCGTGGCCAAGGTGCCCATGTTTACCGGGGTGAAGGGGGGATGCCGTAAAGCGGCGCGATCCCTCCCTCGCGGGCGGGGCGGACGTCCGCCTTGGCGCCGTCGGAGACGCGGCTGTCGCGTATCCCGGCATCCTTGACCGTGGCAGCGTCTTTGGCGCTCGCAGCGTCTTTGGCGCTCGCAGCGTCCTTGGTGCTCGCGCCGTCTTTGGTGCTCGCGCCGTCTTTGGTGCTCGCGCCGTCGGAGCGAGCCGCGTCGCCTCCCTGACCATCGGTGCTTGCGCCATCCGTCGCCGAGGCGCCATCGGTCACGCTGACGCCCTGGTCGCTCGCGCCGACCTTGCGTTCATCGCAACCGCCGAGAGTCGCCAGGCCGAGCAGCGACGCGGCGAGCAGACCGCTGCGGCTCCGTGCGAACCGGCGCGCCGCCACGAGCAGGCCGCTTCCGTCGCTCGCCCCGTCACCGAGCAGGACCGCGCCGCAGCGATTGCAGCGCGCGGTGTCGATCGTCTCCTCGAGGCGCACGTGCTCCTGGCACTCCGGACAGCGCACGAGTCCTTGGCGAGAAAGGTAGAGCTCGCGAATCATCGGTCGATCTCCCGAGAAGCCTCGGCCGGCGTAGGTGCTCGCCGAGGGGGCTGGACCGACTATACACCGAGGCGTGACCTACTTGGTGTCGCTCTTCGTCGCGTCTTTGGCCGCGCCGTCCTTCGCGGCCGCGCCGTCGGCCTTCGCGGCGCCGTCGGCCTTCGCGGCGCCGTCAGCCTTCGCGGCGCCATCGGTCTTCACCGTGCCGTCGGCTCCGGCGCCCTTGTCGCCGGTCGCGCCCGTGTCAGCGGCCACGCCAGTGTCGGTGACCACGCCCGTGTCGCTCTTCGTCGTCCCTTTGTCGTCACAGCCACCTAGGCTCGTGAGCCCGAGGAGGGCGGCCGCCACGAGCGCGAGACCGCCGGTGGTGCAGCGACGCAGCAGCCCTGCACCGCTGCGCGTCCGAGGCTCCGTCGGAGTGTTGAGGTGGTCGTGCTGCGTGTACGTCATCTTGCTCCTCCTCACATTCTTCGTCCGTCGCGGACCAGCGAGAGCTCGAGCAAGGCGTGTGCCACACGAGAGCGCCCTCGATTCGGCAGACATTACGGTGCGTGCTTTCCGACGGGAGCTGGCCGGCTAGGACACGGACGTCGCGTCGCGAGGAGGCAATCTCCCCGACGGGGAAGCGCGATCACGCACCGACGTTCGTAGTTCTCGCTAGATGGATCGGACGAGAGAGGTGCTCGGACATTCGTGACGGCCTGGGGGTGTGACGCGCGTCGCAGCCGTGCGTTCAGAGCCGTCCGGAGAGCTACTGCAGCGGGACGACCTGTCCGCCGATCACGAGGTACGGCTGCGGGCGACCGCCACCGTAGCCCCAGGGCCCACCGGGGTTGCCTTCCATCCGCTCCATACGGCCGGAGGTCATGGTCGGCCCGGCAAGCGACGGCCGCGTTTCCTCGGTCCAGGTGGTGAGCCAGCGCGAGGCGTTGCGGTCCACCGAGCTGACCGACGTCTTGTAGCCGTTCGTGCTCACCGAGAAGCTCTGGTGCGCATCGGTCGCGAGCGGCTGCAGGGTCACGCCGAAGCCCTGCCCCGGCTGAATCACGGCCGAGCCCATCGACTGGCCGCGCCCGAAGAACTCGACGGTGATGGCGATGGCCGGGGTCTCGAGGCCGCCCGGACGCACGAAGGTTCCCTGCTGGACGCGCCGGACCTGCACGCGCTGCGACTCGCGCCGGAGCGCGGCGAAGGCCTGTCGGGCCTCGCGGGCCTCAGTGCGAGCCTGCGGGTTCTGCAGGCGCGTCTCGGCCATCGTCAGGTGCTGTTCGATGACGCGCAGGATGCGCGCTCGCGGCTGGGCCTGGGCCAGGCCGCCGCAAAGCACGACCAGCGCGGCGGCAAAAGATACCGTACGCATAACTCTCCTCCTGTTTCCGCCCTGGAAGAGAGCAGGAGTCGCGCCAGGCCGGAAGCGCCGCTAGCTGGCGAGAAACACGGGTTTCTCGTCGGTCGGCAGATCCCTTGGAGCGCGGGAAAATCGGAGGCGCTCCCCGAAATCACGCGAGCGCGCCGGGGGGAGGTCAGCTTTCTTGCCGCGAGAGGGCCTGCCGCACGAGGAGCACGCAGAGGAGCGCGAAGGCCCCGAGGGCGATGCCGTCTCCCCCGAGGCCCAGCCGCTCGTAGTAGTGGTGACCGAGGTCGAGCGACTTGGCCAGGCTCCCCCCGAAGCCGATGAGGAGCGCGATCGCGATGCCCGCCAGAGAGCCGCCCGCGACGAGGCCGGTGGCGTAGAGCATCCCCGGGCCCACCTCGCCCTCCTCGGGGGCCTTGCGGCGACGATCGGCCACGGCCTTCATCAGGCCGCCGACCCAGATGGGGGCGGTGGTGGAGATGGGCAAATAGGCGCCGACGGCCCAGGAGAGCGCGTGCGCGCCGGCGAGCTGCGCCATGAGCGCGGCGAACATGCCGACGAGGACCGGGCCCCAGGGGAGCTTCTGCGCGAGGAGCGCCTTGATGATCGTGGCCATCAGCGTCCCCTGCGGCGCGGGCATCTTGGCCGAGCCGATGCCGTGGAGCTCGCCGGGGACCGAGCGATCGAGGAGCAGCAAGGTGCCGCCGATCACCGCGACCGAGACGAGCACGCCGATGACGAGACCGATCTGCTGCTTGATCGGCGTGGCCCCGACCAGGTAGCCGGTCTTCAGGTCCTGCGAGGTCGCGCCCGCGTTGGCGGCGGCGATGCAGACGATGGCGCCGACCATCAGCGCGACCGATTGGTGCGCGTCGCTCGTCCACTTCAGCGAAACGAAAATCAGGCAGGTACCCATCAGCGTGGCAATGGTCATCCCGGAGATGGGGTTCGACGAGCTCCCGATGATGCCGACGATGCGGCTCGAGACGGTGACGAAGAAGAAGCCGAAGACCACCACCAGGAGTGCCATCAGGAGCGAGCCCGGGAAGGACCCCGGCAGGCTGGGCAGGAGCGCGAGGATCAAGACCAGCGCGAGCGCTCCGACGATCACGACCGAGATGGGCATGTCGCGCTCGGTGCGCAGACGCGAGGCGCTACCCCCCTGACCGCCACGGAGGTCGCGGATCGAATCGCGAAAGGAGGCCACGATGGTGGGGATGGTCTTGATGAGCGTGATCATCCCCGCGCAGGCCACGGCCCCCGCGCCAATGTAGCGAATGTAGGCCCGATAGATGTGCTCGGCGACGCCGTGGTTCGCGATCCACTTGTCGTCGAAACCGAGCGCGTGCAGGTCGGCGAGGCGCTGCGCCTCGGGGACGAAGAGGGAGATGAGCGGGATCAGCACGAGCCACGAGAGCACGCCCCCCGACACCATCTCGGAGGCGATGCGCGGTCCGATGATGTAGCCCACGCCGAGGTACTCGGGAGTGATCTCCCCCGAGACGGTGGCATTCGGATAGGCGGCGGTGGGCTTGGTCTGGAAGGTCGGCGTCTCCTTCCAGAGGCCGAAGACCCCCATGAGGAGCTTGTAGCCGATGGCGGTGTAGACGCCGGCGAAGACGCGCTTGGCGAGGTTCCCGCCCCGCTCGCCGACGATGAGCACCTCGGCGCAGGCCGTGCCTTCCGGGTAAGGGAGCTTGCCGTGCTCCTTGACGATCAAGCTGCGTCGGAGCGGCACCATGAAGAGCACGCCCAGAATGCCCCCCACGGCGGCCAGGATCATGATCTGGAAGTAGCGGAAGTACTGCTCACCGCCCGAGAGGAAGAGCAGCGCCGGCAGCGTGAAGACCACCCCCGCGGCGATCGATTCGCCGGCCGAGCCGATGGTCTGCACGATGTTGTTCTCGAGGATGGTGCTCTTGCCGAGGCGCTTGAAGACCGCGATGGAGAGGACGGCGATGGGGATCGACGCCGAGACGGTGAGGCCGGCCTTGAGCGCCAGGTACACCGTGGCCGCGCCGAAGATGATGCCGAAGATGGAGCCGAGCACGATGGCCTTGGCGGTGAACTCGGGGACCACCTGATCGGCCGGGATGTAGGGTTTCACCGCCGGCGGGTCGCTGGACCCGGGAGCGTGGGGATCGGACATCGCGCGGCTCCTTCGTCGAAGGCGCGCACAGTAGCACGAAGCGCGAGACAGGGTCGCGCGGGCCGTGCTAGTCCTCGCTCCATGCGTTCGATGCGTGCGCGATGGCTAATCGGAGTGCTGGCGGCGACGGCCGCGTGGACCGCCTGCCGAGGCTCGAGCCCGGGTCCGGCGGCGACGGAACCCGGCGCGAGCGGCGACGCGCAGGTCGAGCGGCATCGCCTGCCGAGCGGGCGCTTCAGTCGCCTTCGCACGCAGGCCCCCACGGGGCTCTTGCGATCGACCGACGGGGTGGGGTCGGTGCAGCTCGACCGGGCCTGGCAGAAAGGGCCCGCGGTGGTGGTCTTCTACAAGGGGCACCTCTGAAAGTCCTGCCAGCGGCAGCTCGTGCAGCTGCAAAGCCTCTACCCCAAGCTCCGCAGCCAGCGCGTCGCGCTCGTGCCGATCAGCACCGACCGCGTCGAGGAGAGCCAGAAGCTGAAGGAGAAGCTCGGGCTCTCGTTCGCGCTCTACAGCGATCCGCGGCGCTTCACGATCGAGCGCTGGGACGTGGCCGACCCCGACTCGAAGCTCGCGCTGCAGGCCACCTTCGTGATCGCCGAAGGGGGGCGCGTGGCGTTCCGGCACTACGGCCCGAGCGACGACGCGCTGCCGGGAAAGATCCTCGGGACGCTCGAGCGGTTGCCGTAGCTCGTGACCCCGAGAGAGGGGGCGGGCGGCTTGGCGCTGGTGCCACCTGGCACCGGATGGGTCGGGCCAATCCGGGGCCCGCGGTCGGGGGTGGGGACGGGAGACCGGCCCACAGAGCCGCCGCCGATCCTCGGGGAGCCACCGTCCTGCACGCTAACCTTACGATCTCGTTGACGCGGCGCGTGGCATGCCCCGTGCACTGACGGCGCGTAGATCGCCGGGAGCGAGGATCGCATGTGCAGGGGAGCTCTTCTGAGTATGGTGTTGCTCGCGCTGGGCGCGGGATGCGGTACCTCGGACGGAACGTCGCGTTGCCTCGGGGGAGACCCCGCCTGCACCGAACCGACGACGCCGCCATCCATCACCGAGCCGCCGACCGGTCCTGCGCCGGCCCGGGCCGTGCTGCAAACGGTGGTGAGCCAGGTCCAGCTCCCGCGCAGCGCGAGCGAGCACGCGCGCGACCTGGACGGTGACGGCCTGCCCGACAACCAGCTCGGCCGCATCCTGGGCGCCCTTTCGGCGGTGATGCCGCAGCTCGACGTGCAGGGCCTGCTCGACGGAGACATCCGCGCGGGGCGCATGCTCGTCCTGCACGAGGTCGTGGCGCCGGGGCTCAGCGACGGGACCCGCGGCGAGCTTCGCACCTACGTGGGCCGGCCGGTGGAAGGGGTGGGCCCGCAGCACATCTTCGACGGTGCCTCGACGCTTCAGCCGCTGCCGAGCATCGACGGCCGCACGAGCCTTCGCCTCGAAGTGCAGGGCGGGCGGCTGAGCGCGGGACCGGGCGATATGGTCGTGCCGTTCGTGCACCTGAACCCCGTCCCCGGCGGAGCGCCGGTGCTGCTGCCCCTCAAGCGGGTCACGGTGGAGGCCGACCTCGGCCCCGGGGTTCTCACGGGGGGCCGGATGACCGGTGCGATCCCCGTGCAGCAGATGGTGGATCGCGTGCTGCCCGTCCTCGCGAAGACGGTGAACGACACCTACCACATGGGCGGTCTGGAGGAGCAGGTGCGGACCGGCATTCGCAAGGCCTTCGACCCGAACGGGGACGGCCGCGTCACCGTCGAGGAGTTCGCCAACAGTCCGGCCGTGCTGCTCACGCTGCGCAACCCGGATGTGGACCTGGACGGCAACGGCGTGAAGGACGCGCTCTCCTTCGGACTGAGCTTCAAGGCGGTGCCCTGCAAGATCGACGCGGGACGCTAAGGGACGAGACATCAACGCGGGGTGGCCGAGTGGGCTGCTCTGGCGAGGAGGTGGACGGCCGTCGCGGCGTCGGGGTTCGCGGCGGCCGTTGTTTTTTTGCCCGATAGCGGCCGCGTCGCGGGTCGATCCAACGCGCGATCGATCTACCCCGAGATCGTGAAGGCCGTGAAGGCGGCGAAGGCGCGGGCCTCTTGCTCGACGCAGTCCCGCCCGAGGACGCCGAGCTCCACGAGCGTGTCGCCGACGCGACGCCCGCTCAAGTACGACGCTTGAAGCGCGCGGTAGAGCTCCCGCCGGCTGATGAGCTCGCGCCGCACCAGCCAGTCCCCGAAGCGGAGCGCTTCGGCGTCGTCGGGGTTCTTCGTTCCCACGTAGAGGCGTAACGGCGTGTGCTGTCGTTCGCGGCTGGTCATCCCGTGACCACGCCTTAGCGATCTTCGTGCCACCGTCCCCGGTACGCCGGCGCGGGCCTGCGGGGCGCGATTTCCGCCGGTTGAGGCGCGCGGCGTCTCTCGGGCCGGGGCCACAACCCCCCAGGATCCGGTCGCCCGAGTGGCGGCTCCGGCGGCCGGCCTCGACCCCGCCTCGGGACGCGTCGTGCGCACCCCGGCATCGGCGAGGTGCGCCGCGCGTCTTCGACCTGGTAGATTCCGCCCCGATGAGCGCACGTCGCGTCGGTCTGCTCCAGCTCCTCGCCGAGTCCACGGGCCTGAAGGTGGCTCTCTTCTTCGCGGCGATCGGGGCCGCGGCCGTCTGGGTCGCGAAGCGCGATCTGCGGCCCGACCTTAGACACCTTCACGCCACGATGCTCTCGGGGAGCCCGCGGGGGCACTACCACGCCCTCGTGGCGCAGGTGGCCGAGCGCGCCGCGAGCAAGCGCGGTCGCCTCACCAACCAGCCGACGCGCGGCTCGATCGAAAACGCGCGGCAGCTCGTCGAGGAGCGTCGCACCTGTCGGGCCCACTTCGCGCTCGTGCAGGACGGCCTCGATTGGCGCGATCACCCGGGGCTCGAGATCGTGGGCGTGCTGCCCAAGTCGGAGTCGGTCTTCTTCCTCGGGCGCGAGGCGGACCGGCTGATTTCGTTTGGCCAGCTCAAGGCCCTGCGCATCGGCGTCGGTCCGTCGGGTGGCGGGACCTCGCGCGTGGCGGAGCAGCTCTTCTCGCTGCGTGGGCTCTCGGGGCTGCGTCCCCGGCTTTCGCACCACGAGCTCGCGGATCAGCTCGCGCTCGTCGAGCGGGGCGCGCTCGACCTGGCGATGATGATCATCGACGAGGACGCGGCGCTCGTCGAGGAGGCGCTCGTTTTGCGCGGGCTCCAGGTGGCGAGCTTCGCGCAGCTCGACGTGGTGGCGAGGCGCCTGCCGTTCGCGCGCGTGGGACGCATCGGCGCCGGCCAGTACGATCCGGTGCACCTCGTCCCGCAGGTGGACAAGCGCGTGCTGCGCATCGACACGCTCGTGCTCGGCAACGGCTGCGCGTCGCGGTCGCAGACCGTGGGCCTGCTGCGCGTCCTCTCCGAGGTCTTCCCGGCCCTCGTGCGCCACAACAAGGAAGGGCCGTCGCACGCGGGTCTCCCCGTGGCGGCGGCGGCGCGCGCCTACTACGAGGGTGGCGGGCCCGACCTGGTGGACGAGTACGTTCCGTGGCTCGTGGACATCATGCCCACCAGCAACTGGGTCTACATCGTGATGGGGCTGTCGGTGCTCTTCAACGTGATGAGTTTCGGCCACCGCTTCCGTCTCTGGCGGATCGACGCGCGCCGGGTGCAGGTGGAGCAGCGGCTGGCGTCGCTCTTCCCCGGGGTGGCGGTGCCGGAGGAATTCGTGCGGCGGGCCGACGAGCTCGTGGTCACGGGTCCCGAGGCGTGCGCGGTGCTGACGGAGACGGGCGAGCGGATCGAGCGCCTGGCCGCGAGGTGCCGGCGACAGTCGCTCTCGATCCTCGTCCCGATGGGACAGGAGATGGCCTACCGCTACCAGGAGCAGCTCATGCAGCAGATGCTCGCCGCGCTGAGGAGCGTGCTTGGCCGCTCGGCGCCCTGCGCGGACTAGCGCGATGGTCGAGGCCTGCTGTCCCTATCCGAGCTGTCGCAGGTCCTTCGCCGTCGACGAGACGCAGCTCGGTCGCGGCGTGACCTGCCCCTGCTGCGGCAGGCCGCTCACCGCGCGGGAGGGCGCGATCTGGGAGGTGCTCGAAGCGCGGCAGGCGGAGGTGCGCGGGGAGGTGCGCGGCAGGCCCGCGCGGACCGAGGCGCGGCTTTCGCGGGCCGTCGCACGCGCGGAAGCAGGGTGGAGCGAGCAGAGCGTCGAGCCGCGCGAGGCTCCGTGCGAAGGGCTCACGGTGGCGCTCGACGGTCTTCGCAGCGCGGCGAACGTGGGGGCGGTCTTTCGCACCGCCGACGGGGCGGGCTTTGCGCGCGTGCACGTGACGGGGATCTCGCCCTTGCCCACGAACCGCCTCGTGCAGCGCGTCTCGCTCGGCGCCGAGCAGTACGTGCCGTGGGACTACCACGCGCGGATCGTCGAGCTCCTCGAGCAACGGATCGCCGAGGGGTTCGAGCCCGTGGCGCTCGAGCAGACCCCCGACGCCGTGCCGCTTCAGGACTTCGCGCTTCCCGCGCGGCTCCTGCTCGTCGTGGGGCACGAGGTCTCGGGCGTTTCGGCCGAAGCGCTCGCGTTCTGCCGGAGGCGGGTGTGCATCCCCATGGCCGGTCGGAAGGTCTCGCTCAACGCGTCGGTCGCGTTCGGAGTGGCGGCCTTCGCGCTCAGGTGGCGCATCCCGTCGGGCTGAGCGCGGGGGTCAGTGCGCCGCGCCGGGCTCAGTGCGCCGCGCGGGTGGCGGCCTTCTCGCGGCTCCGGGCCAGCTGCGCCTCCAGCGAGGCGGTGAGCTCGGCGCGAAAATCGGGGTGCGCGACGGCGATCAGAGCACGGGCGCGCTCGACCGCGCTCTTGCCGTCCAGCGCGGCCACGCCGTGCTCGGTCACCACGTACTTCACGTCGTGCATCGTGCTCGTCACCGCGTCGCCCTCGTTCAGGCTGACGACGATCTTGGACTCGCGCTTCCGGCCGCCCTGGCCGTCTCGCACCATCGCCGTCGAGCGCAGGGCGATGATCCCCATCCCGCCCTTCGAATGTAGCGCGCCGCGCATGAAGTCGAGCTGACCGCCGACGCCGCTGTACCAGGTGCCGTCCACGCGGTGCGCCGAGATCTGCCCGAGGAGGTCCACCTTCAGCGCGCTGTTGATCGCCACCACGTGGTCGATGCGGCTGATGCGGGCCGGGTCGTTCAGCTCGTCCACCGGGCGCGCGTCGAGCTTCTTGTTCTGGTGCACCCAGCGCAGAAAAGCCGCGTCGCCCATGCCGAAGGTGTAGCGCACCTTGCCGCGCACCTTCCCCGACTCGACGAGCTTCTGCGTCCCCGGCCCGATGAGCTCGGTACGAATGCGGCAGGCCTCGAGCCCGGCCGCCTCGGCCGCCATCTGCGCCACGGCGTCGGGGATGGCCCCGATGCCGAACTGGAACGACGGCATGGGTCCGAGGCCGAGCTTGCGCTTGGCGCGCTCCACGAGGCGTCCGAGGGCGGTCTTGGCCGGGGCCGGCTGCTTGCTCAGCACGAGCGAGAAGATGTGCCCGGCGATCTGCCGGTCGAGGCCGGTCATCTCGGCCGCGTGCGGGGCGGGCATCTCCTCGTCGGCCCGCACGAGGTAGTCGAGCTGGCTCACGTGCACGCGCGTCTTGCCGTGGGTCACGGGGAGGTGGCGGTTCACCTGCGCGATGACCAGGCGCGACTTCTCGAGCGCGGCCTGCGTGAAGCCGGCCGTCGGGCCGAGCGTCACGAAGCCGAGGCGGTCGGGGGGGCTGACCTCGAGCACGGCCACGTCGGACGGAATCGTGCCCTCGCGAATCATCCCCGGGATGCGACTGAACATCACGGGGATGAAGTCGCCGAGGCCCTGCGCGAGGGAGGCGCGGCTGTTCGGGCCGATGAAGAGCGAGTAGGGCTGGATGCGCCCTTCGGCGTCGAAGAGGGCGCTCGGGGCGTAGTTGGTCATGCACACGAGCTTCACCGGGCGCTCGGCGGAGAAGCCGCTCCCCGGGGTCGCCGCACGCTCCGCCAGGGCGGAGAGGAGCGCGAGCGGCGTGACCTGGCCCACGGGCACGATCACCCGGTCGCCGGGCTGGATCAACGCGGCGGCGGTCCTCGCGTCCACGTTCTTGGGCCGCACGGTGAGGGCCCGCACCACGCGCGAGACGAGGCCCCTCTTCCCCTCCGCGTGCGCGGCAGGGGCGATGCCCGGGAGGGGGGCGAGGCCGACCAGCGCGCCGAGAGCCAGGGCGGCCAGGGCCACGGCCGCCCGTCGAGAGGACGGCCCTCGTCGAAGTTCGGAGAGCCCCTGACCCCTGCCACCGCCGGAGTTGCCCACGAGAGGCTGACCTCCGAGGCGATGCGCCGTGAGATCCTTCGAGTTTGTGCTGGCCATGCCTGTCGGTCCTTCCGATCCCCGACAGGAGAAGTGCAGCTTGCTTGCCAGAGGTGCGCGCGGGGTGACCACCCGCCGAAGGCGCGGCGCCGCCACGTCGCCGGTCCGTCTATTTGACCGGCCCCTCTACTTCGGATGGAGCTCGATGGCCCCGTTCACGGTCCGCGCGACCAGGTTGGGGCCTCCCGCGCCGAGGCGCCCCTTGAGGTGCCGGCTGGACTTCTCGGCCTGCGACAGGGGCAGCGTGCTCCGGAGCTGGCCGGTGACGGTGGCCGCCTGCACCGTGGCCGAGGCCTTGCCGTCCACGTAGAGCTGCACCTTGCCGTTCACCGTGCTCACCCCCACGGCCTCCTTCAATGGCGCGACGAGCTGCAGCCGCACCGCGCCGTTCACCGTGCGCACGGCGATGCGCCCCGACAGGCCGCTGCCGCTCACCCCGCCGTTGACGGACTGCAGGTCGAGGGTCGCCCGGCCGACCCCGTGCACCTCGATCGGCCCGTTCATGGTGCGCGCGCTCACGGCCGTCAGGCGGCCGGCCACCTTGATCGGGCCGTTCAGCAGGGCGGCCGAGAACGACGCGTCGCTGGGCACGCGGAGCTGCACGAGCACCTTCACCCCGGTGCAGAGCCCCTCGGCCGAGCACTGGGCCTTGAGCCGCACCTGCCGGGCGTCGGCCGTCAGCTCCACCTTCAGCGCGGCGCGGGCGGCAGGGGTCCCCCCTTCTTTGACCACCTTGAGCTCGACGCGGCGCTGCTCGGCGCTGCTGGCGCGGATCTCTCCCGCGGGGCTCTGCACCTCGACGGTGGGTTGCTTGCCCACGTCGAGCGTTCGGCTCAGGCGGTCTCCCTCGAGCGACTCCGCGCCGGCGGGACGGATCAGCGCGGCCAGCAGACCGACGAGCAGGACGGTGCGTGTCACGGGGACTCCTCTGCTGAGGGACAATTGCACGCCCTATACCGCAACCCGCGGGTCCCTGGGAAGCGCCCGGCGGGGGAAGGCAGGGTGGTCGAGTTCTCGGAGATGGGGGTATGGAGGGGGCGGCGCGACGGGCAAGCGCCCCCTCGCGCACCGCCCCGCAGTCGTCGCGCGCCGTGGAGAGGTGGGATGGATGGTGCCGAGGAGGCCGTGGGGAGAGGAGGCAGGGGGACCTGCGAGAGGCGCGACGTGCGGGGCTGCGGACCTCCGGCGACAGCGCCCTGGCGGGCGCTGCTGCCTACGGACGCTGCGCTCGGGGGCCTTG